>JAITKQ010000154.1 GCA_031278295.1 Spirochaetaceae bacterium
CGGACCTGCCTGGTAAGCGATTTTTTTTCTTGCATGGTTAACCCCATATTGACCTCCTATAGCTGCCGCTACCGGATAGTCTGCCTTGATTTGGGTTACTTTTTCAAAATGAGGCACGGCCTCTTTCCGGTTACATTTTTGATGATGCAACGCGCGAGGTAGACAAAAAAATACGCTTGTAGTATACTACCCTTATGAATATAGCTAAAACGAATGATGCGTTACTCCTGATTGCTGGCGTTTACATACAACGGACAAGCGGGGACAGATACCGACGCCCTACCCCCCCCCCCCCCCAGAAAGTGAAATAATTCTTTTTTGTTCTTTTTTCATTGGGTGCCCCTGTCTCTCATTCCTAAATAATTCCTCAGTAACGGGCCTTGCGTTATGGGCAATTTTGCCCACGCTACAGAGCTTTTTACCATACCATATTCTTGAAGGGGGGCAGCCATGACATAGGCAGGACAGCAAGTCCCGAAAGGGCGTTACGGATCCGCGCCGTACGCGGAGAAAACGTTATGCGTCATAAGGGTCTTATGAAATTCAAACGTATAACGAAAAACTTTGTTGCCAAAGTTAAAGAGGTTTTTTATGAAAAGAGTAGTTGGTTTCGTTTTTCTTGGGGGAATTGTATTCTCTTCTATCAGTTTTGCGCAAACGGCAGATAGGGCTTATAGCGCTGTAATAAGAGAAGTCGGGAGCTATCAAAACGGCTGTGGACCATCAGGATGGCCTCAATGGGCCACTGCCGCCGCAAGTTGGCTTTCTGGAAATGGGGGCGCCTGCAATAAGCATGATATTGATTACGGAACATTGGGTATGTCTAAATCGGAGGCGGACGACAGACTATTTAACGCGCTAAAACTGGAATCATGGACACCGGTTCCCGCTATAGCATCAACGTATTGGGCAATTCTTCGGGTTGAGGGTTCGTCTGCATATAGAAATGCTCAAATGGAATCGAGTACGGAATTTAGGCAAATTCACCATGGAAATGAATGGATGCCCGGTATGGGTAGATGGCATCCTTCAAATGGTCATATACGAATGTCATTTCCTGAATGTACACCGGCCTGTAGAAATTTTGGATGGTGAAAATGAGCATGGAAATTGGATACGTCCCAACATCATATAACGGGACTTTAAACGGCATAAGATTTCGTAAATTCAAACGTATAACGAAAAGGACTTTTGCCGCTAAAAATTCAAGGAGGAAAAATTGATAAAGAAAAGTTTATGGAAATTTATGGTTCTGTGCGTTCTTTTTGCCGGCTGCGCCAGTGTTAAGGAAATGCAAAAAAAGATTGCCAACCAAATGCCTGAGCGGGAAGGCTCGATACCTCAATATCAATACTATGTGTCAAGAAATATAGTATTGATACTAAACCAGGAGTACAGCGATGCAAAATTCAACACAGCCTCGGTTTCAGGCGGTATAGCCAAAACATTCAGGCAGGCAATCCAAATATCAAAAAGCACCCCGGGTATTGTACCTAAGACGGTAGAGGAACCTTACTCCATTACGGAAGAGGGAAGATTGCGTATAGGAGTCGCGTTTGAAGCTGATGACAACGAAAGGTTGTGGTTTGTCCAGGATGACCCAAGCCCGACCAGCAAGTTTCATTTTGATTACGATGACGAAGCGGGAACCGTAGTAAAATACGGAGAAGCTTATTATGACGTAAGTTGGAACTTTAAGGGTGAAAGGCTGATAACAAGGCTAAAATACTGGTGGATAAATTTCGTTGCCGGAATCCAGGGTGCGTTTCAGGGTACGAATGTGGCCGGAGCGGAAGATGAGTCTCCGTATTTGTTAATAAAAATGAAAAGTGCGGATGATATTAGAGGGGCCAAAGGAAGAAAGGTAGAATAGACTTGTTCAACAACCCGCCTGGTTGTCTGCTAAGCCGCGCTTAGCTTGCACGGAAATTGCGGTTTTGCGGCTTAAAAGCCATAAGCTAAAGCCTTGCAAAACCGCGATTTTTAGCGGAAGTTGTTTGGAAACCGAAGTTTCCAAACAACTCTAATGAAATAGCCGTCATGCGGCCCGTAGCGCAAACCATGCGGGGGAAGGATGCGTCCGGCTCCAGCTCCCGGAATTCGCTACCCCCCCCCCCCCAGAAGTGGGGGGGGGGGGGTGCTTCATTGATACATGATAAGCGTAGGACGCGGGTCCAGGGTGTATACTTCCTTTGGCGTAAGCAACGGGGTATCGACGAGTACGCCCGGCAGCTTAAAATCATAAAACAATTTGAACGCTTTTACAGGCATATTTTTCGCAAGCGCGTTATATTTGTAGGTATCGAGTTTTTCTTTTGGAGTACCGATCCCGTCCATGCAATGTACCAACTGCACATGTTCAAAATCGGATTTTATGACGGCTCGATTCCGGATCATAACTTCCTTGAACTGATGGATAACGAGCATACGCTCGCCTTCGATGTTATTTTTAACCATGTAATCCCGCATCGCCTCTTGTGCGCGGTTTACCTCGTCTCCCGTAACGCTGCCGAATTCCAACATGGGTTTTTCCGTCCGCCACTCCGGGTCCAGGGCAAGATGCACATTTGGATACTTTAAATACGGAAACATTGACGCAAGGGACTCGACCGGATCGTACTTTCCTATCTGGTGGTCAAGAAAAACGATCATGCCCTGTTCCTGCGCGTACTCTATCCATTCCTTTAACAAGGTTTTGTTGATCTGTGGAATTGTCAGGATATTCCCTTTCGGCTGAACGGTACCATAAATGATGTAAAAAGCCTTCACTATGCCGCGCCCTCCGCTTTCGGCGCGGTACTCCCCGGCAAGGGCGGAAAGTTTTTCAATAAGTTCTTCTTTTGGGTAGCGGCCCAAAATCCCCATTTTTTTGGCAATGGGATGACCGTAAAAGGCAAGTATATCGCTGTCAAGCATGATGGAGGCGGCGTTTGAAAGCGGCGGAGCTTCGGGGTTTTTTGCGTCGTCCACGGCAGCTTCGTTACTTGTGACGGAATTATCGACCGCGAGGGACGTTTGCAAATTGATTTTTTCGACGGACACGCTTTCTACCGGCACGGTATCCGTTATCTTTTCAGAATTGAACGAAGAAAAAAACAGAAAAGCGCAGGATGCCATGATACAGGTAAAAAGTGTTTTCCGTGCGATGCCCATGTACACACCCATTATGTCCTAATTATCGGCAAAATCGCGGTAAACTTTACGCCGGTGCGGGGCCGGCGCGTCCGGTAAGTGTCTTTTTTACTTTGGAAGATCACGGCAAATTTACTAGCGGTGCATTGGAACGCGGCCTCGAAAACTGCGGGCGAGCGTAAGGCGATCGGCGTATTCAAGATCGCCGCCTACCGGCAGGCCGGAGGCAAGGCGGGTAACGCTGAGCGCCGTATCCTTCAACAGATTCTGTATATATAACGATGTGGTATCGCCTTCCACGGTGGGGTTTAATGCCAGGATAAGTTCGCGAACCCGATCATTGCGGAGCCGCGCCAGCAGGGCCCCTATCGTAAGGTCGTCCGGCCCTATGCCGTCCAAGGGGGCTATGAGGCCGCCCAGCACATGAAACATTCCACGGTATTCGCGGGCATCTTCTATCACACGCACATCCTGGGAACGTTCCACAACGCAGAGCAGCGAGGCGTCGCGGGAAGGATCGGTACAGATCGGGCAGGGATCGGTTTCCGTAAAGCCGCCGCAGACGGAACAGCGTTTTATGGAATCGTGTAGCGTGGAAAGCGAGCCGGCGAGGGCGGATGAGTATGAACGCGGGGCTTCAAGGATGTGGTACGCAAGCCGTTGCGCGCTTTTTTTGCCGATACCCGGCAGCCGTGACAACAGAGTCACCAAATTATCGATCGCGTCCATAAAATGCGAAGTGGAAATTAAATTCCGCGCAAATCGTCGGGCAATAGTTTGCTGATTATGCCGGTAAATGAGCCGATTTCAGTTGATACCGCCTCGCCGACCCTTTCAATGGCGGCGCTATAGGCGGCAAGAATAAGGTCTTGCAACATTTCGGTATCCTCCGCTATGCTCTTGTCCATTATACGCACGGCCAGCATTTCCTGTTTACCGTTCATATCGACTTCAACCATGCCGCCCCCGGCGGAACCGGTAACCACTATGCAACCTATTTTATCTTTCAGCTTATCCATTGTTGAATTAAATTTTTGAGCGTTTTTTAGAAGCTCTTCGGGTATATCCATAAATCATCCTTCCAAATATATTGCTACCAGAATAAAGGCCGGCCAAAAATAACTTACTTAACCACCGTTGCCTGGAAAACTTTCTCCACAAGCCGTACTTCCGGCGCCATTATACCGCCGTCATCTTCATTGAAACGCCTGCTTTCCTCCGCTGGCCGACCCGCGCCGGCACTTTCCCGTGCCGCTATCCTGCGTTTGAATTCACCGGAAAACGACATCTCTCTGTCCGGAGGCGGCCCGTCCGTTTTAGGTACGGCAGGCGGCGCGGCCTTAGTCCCGGCGGGCGGCGCACCGCCCGTATTCACACCCAAAAAAGAGCGCAGGCTTTCGATGGCCGTTCTCAAATCGTCATGGGAAATCCATTTGTTAAGGGCGCAAAGCTCCGCAACAGCCGTCTCAAGTTCAAAGCGTGGTGAAACGGAGTAACGGATTGAACGGTACGTCTCGATTAGAACCTTGAGTCCCTGTTCCAACTGTTGCAGATCCAGCGGTTCCAGTACTTTTTTTGAAAAACGTTCAGGCGAATAACCAAGCAGACTTTCTTTGGTAATGCCGCTTTTTAGCAGCAGCAGGCTACGGTAAAAACCGGCAAGGTCGATTATAAATTGCTCTATTGAGACGCCGTTCTCGATAATTTGATCAAGAAGGACAAACGCCGCGCCGGTGTCGCCGGCGGCGCAGGCCTCCGCGATTGAGTTGAGGTTGTCAAAACCGACGAGGCCCAGTTTTTCACGGATCAAGGCGGTCCGTATATGGCCGTCTGAAAAGGAGGCTACCTGATCAAACAGTGTGTAGGCGTCGCGCAGGCTGCCGGTGGATTCGCGGGCTATCCAAAACAAGGCCTCGTCCTCAGCCTCTATCGAAAGCTCCCCGCACGCTTCGGCAAGAAGGCCCTTAATCGTTTCTATAGGTATCAGTTTGAACGCAAACTGCTGGCAGCGGCTTTTGATCGTGGCGGGAACCTTGTGCGGTTCTGTGGTGGCAAAAATAAAAACGATGTAGGGCGGCGGTTCCTCAATGGTTTTTAGCAGCGCGTTAAAGGCGCTGTTTGAAAGCATGTGTACCTCGTCAATTATGTACACCTTGTAACGGGAGGCGCCGGGCGGAAACAGCACTTCGTCCTTTATCTGCCGCACATCGTTCACGCCGGTGTTGGACGCGCCGTCAATCTCTATCACGTCAAGGCTGGTGCCCCTGCTGATTTCGATACAGTTTGGGCAGACCCCGCACGGTTCTGCTCCCCGGCTATTGGCGCAGTTCAATGAACGGGCCAGTATACGGGCCGCGCTCGTCTTTCCACAGCCCCTAGGCCCGGAAAACAGGTAGGCGTGCGCGATTTTCCCCGCCTCTATCGATTTTCGCAACGTAGCGCTTACAAATTCCTGACCGGCAAGTTCATCAAATGTCTTTGGTCTGCGCCTAGCCGCGGTAACTTCAAATGCCATCGTACAATCATACCTGATATAAGCCGGTTCTGTAAGGGGCCTTTAGGATGCCTTAGGGGGCGGGGCGGGGGCACTGGCTACCGTGCTGTTCGCTTCTACCGGGGAAGGCTGTGCCGCAGCCCCCCCCCCCCCCCGTGTTTAGGCCGGCTTGTGCCCCTTTCACATGCGGTAATGCCGCGGCATCGGGTGCCCCTCCGACTTATACTTTTCCAGGTAGAAACCCTACATATTATCATGGCAATAACCGTTCACGGGGTATCAGCGCTTTTACATTTACAAAAATTTTCATGTAATTCGGACGCATTTCCGGCCCTTCGTGCCGGAAATCAAAGAGACGCTGAAACTTCCCGGTTGGGATTTTCAGTGTCTCTGTCTATCCGGCAAAAAAGCCTTACCCCCACGGCCAGGAGCCGCTTCCGGGTCGGGAGACTCTGACGCGCCGGTAAGCGCTTCTGCCGGCGGACTATCCGTTGCGGTCTGCGCGTTTCACCCGCAGCTTGTGAGCGCCATTGCTAAAAAAGATATTGCTACAATCAATATCACCGGCTGTAATTGTTTGATATTCATATCAAACCTCCGTCACCTCTTAAAATTTTCCATGTACCGCCTCCGGTTTTCATGGTTGTTTGTCTGTTGTGGTTTTTTGCTGTGAATATAAGGTTGTTAAAAACTCCATCGCCGGTCCAAATTCATTCCCGATTGTTTTTAGCTGGTCAATGATGGGAAGGTGTTGCGGACATATTTTCTCGCACTGTTTACACTCTATACAATCCGCCGGCTTTCCTCTTTTACTGTAAGTGAGAAAGAAGAGGTATTCGTTGTTTCCCATTCCCCTATAGGAAGATAGTTTTTTTTCTTCCCTATGCGCGTTATAGATCCCGCGTTCAACCCTGAAGTGCAACACTTAGCCCAGTAGCCCCTGTATGGGACGGCTATAGCCGTTCCATACAAGGGCTGCAAAAAAACGGCAAAACCCTTATGATGGTGTTTACCTCA
>JAITKQ010000168.1 GCA_031278295.1 Spirochaetaceae bacterium
CGCCTGCGGCGCGCCAATCACGCGGTAGGAGGCAATGGTCTACTACCATTTTTCGTGAGTATTTACTAATTCTAACCGCCCTAAAGGGCGGGGTATTAGACCCCACTGCGAATAAATGAACTTTTATAAGAATGACCTCTTTGTCATGTTCCGTCAATTTGGAGCGCCATAGCCGGAGGCCCCGTTTTGGAACAGGCTCTCCATGTTAAGATTCTTGCGGGTCAAGTTTAGCGCTCTGCGGCTAAACGCTTCATTCATGCGCGCCTCCCCGTCGTCTACGCGGAGGCTTGCTTTGGCCTCTGCCCGTTTCCTGAATTTTCACCCCTTTACGCTTCGCTCGTACCGCCACCGGGCAAGGGGCAATCCGGCTTTGGCTTTCGCATAACCGGCTTCGAGTTGAAGGTTTTTATCAGCGCTTGACAGGAAGGGATATTTATACTATGATTGAATAGTTATTCAACTGAATAGTTGTATTACCGTTCATTAAGGAGTGTTCGTTATGATGAGGAATACTTATACGTTGGAGGGGCTATGTTGCCCCAATTGTGCGGCCAGGATTGAAAAGTATGTCGGCGCGTTGGAAGGTGTCAGCCGGGCGCTGGTCGATTTTTCAGTGCAGAAACTTACCATCGAGGCCGAAGATTCAGGCTTATTGGACGACATAAGGGCCCGTGCCGGCCGTATCATCAGGGAGCTTGAACCTTCTATCGAAATGCGTGATTCTGTCATTTCCCCCGGCAGGGGGACGGCTGAGGGCAAGGCGGATTCCGCACCGTTAAAGACGCGGCTCCGCCGGATAAGCCTTGTACTGGGTGTGGCCCTCTTTGTGGCGGGTATGGTCTTTGATTATGTACCCTCCCTTAGCCTGCCGTCTCTCGTGCGTCTTGCCGTCTTTCTGGTAAGTTATCTCCTGGTAGGCGGCGGCGTGCTTGTCAGGGCGTGTAAAAATATTACCCGAGGTGAAATTTTTGACGAAAATTTTTTGATGGGCATCGCCACAATAGGGGCCTTCGCCATCGGCGAATACCCCGAAGGGGCGGCGGTGATGATATTCTACAGGATTGGCGAGGCTTTCCAGGATTACGCGGTGGGACGTTCCCGCAAATCCATATCCGCCCTGATGGATATCAGACCCGATTACGCCAACCTGAAAACCGCCGCCGGCCTAGAGCGGGTCTCCCCGGAAACGGTACGCGCCGGGGACCTTATCGTGGTAAAGCCCGGGGAAAAAATCCCGCTGGACGGCGTGGTAGCGGAGGGCTTTTCCGCGCTGGATACTTCGGCCCTGACAGGCGAATCCCTGCCCCGTGACGTGGAGAAGGGCAGCGCCGTCCTTTCCGGCTCCATAAACAGGAGCGGCCTCCTCACGATACAGGTAAGCAAGGTCTTCGGTGAATCCACGGTCTCCAAAATCCTAAACCTGGTGCAAAACGCGGGCAGCAAAAAATCCGTCACCGAAAACTTCATCACCAAATTCGCCCGGTACTATACACCGGCGGTCGTGTTCTCCGCCGCCGCGCTTGCCCTTATTCCGCCCCTCCTTGTCCCCGGCGCGGCCTTCGCCGAATGGCTTAACCGCGCTCTGGTATTCCTCGTGGTCTCATGCCCCTGCGCCCTCGTTATCTCCATACCTTTGAGCTTTTTCGGCGGCATCGGCGGCGCTTCACGAAACGGCATCCTGATCAAGGGTAGCAACTACCTTGAGGCCCTCACCAACGTGAACACCGTGGTCTTTGACAAAACGGGAACCTTGACCAAGGGGGTGTTCAGTGT
Organism: Spirochaetaceae bacterium; assembly: GCA_031278295.1. Taxonomy (GTDB): domain Bacteria; phylum Spirochaetota; class Spirochaetia; order Treponematales; family Breznakiellaceae; genus JAIRMY01. Next base: position 1,774 of record JAITKQ010000168.1, read on the forward strand.
AACAAGAATCGTCCCGGCAGGCGGCCTTACGGAAGAAAGGCTGCTGTACTTCGCCGCCCATGCGGAGGCGTACTCCAGCCACCCGATAGCGCTTTCGATCACCAAAGCCTGGGGCAGGGATGTTGAGGCGGGAACGGTAGGCGCTTATGAGGAGATCGCCGGGAAGGGTGTCTCCGTCCGTGTCGGGGAAGACGCGGTGCTGGCGGGAAACGCGAGGCTGTTTGAGGCAGCGAAGATCGCGCTCCCCGATGTGGAGGAGTTGGGGACGGTGGTGTACCTGGCGGTGAACGGCGGGTACGCCGGATACATCGTCATTGCCGACGAGATTAAGCCCGGCAGCAAGGAGGCGCTTGATGAACTGCGTAACATCGGGGTAACACGGATCGCTATGCTCACCGGTGACAGCAAGGCCGCAGGCGAGAGCATAGCGAATCGGATCGGCCTTGATGAGGTATACGCTGAACTGCTGCCCCACCAGAAGGTTGAGTACCTTGAAGCGCTGGAGCGGAGTAAGTCCGGCCCGGGCAAACTGCTCTTTGTCGGGGACGGCATCAACGACGCGCCGGTATTGGCCCGTAGCGACGTGGGCGTCGCGATGGGGGGTCTTGGTTCCGACGCGGCCATAGAAGCCGCCGACATTGTGCTGATGACCGACGAACCCTCAAAAATCGCCGCCGCGATCCGCATTGCACGGAGAACCCGGAATATCGTCTGGCAGAACATTGTATTTGCCCTGTCTGTCAAAGGCCTAATCCTGGTGATGGGCGCTCTGGGCATCGCCACCATGTGGGAAGCGGTGTTCGGCGATGTAGGCGTGGCCCTTATCGCTGTTCTTAACGCCATGAGGGTTATGCGGCTGCCTATCCACCGGCAAATTTAGTTGCCGCGACTCCCCTGCCCCATACTTTTCCGGCTTAGAAACCCGGCCCCAGGTGCCGGAAGGGGTGACTCGAAGCGGCGGCGGCAGGCCGGTATGGAGTCCGCGCACGGACGGCTTGCGTGAAATTCCACAGGCGGGTATATTTACAAGTAGGCTGTGAATGTTTGTGCGAACATATTCGCCGAGCGAAAAGAAGGTGTCTGGAGGAAATTTTATGGAAAGACTTAGGTATGTATGTTTGATTGCGTTGATAACATTTGGAATACCGGCAACCGCCTTGCTTGCCCAGAATGAGCCCGCCGGCGGAGTTTCAGGGAAATCACCGTTTGGCGTGGTAAATACGTCCATTGAAAAGATTTATTCCCATTCAAAAGGCTATGTTGTTGAATACCGCAAGCACGGAATGGGAACGGACCGGCTCTACCTGCCGATAGAATGGTTTAAATGGAAGCCGAACATGGAATCCCCGCCTAAGGGCGAGTTGATCAGGATAAAAACCGGTAATGTCTGGCCCTTCCTTGCGGTATACTACAAGGATGGCAAAACCGACCATGTACGTCTCTATGTACGGGACAATAGCCATCAAACGTGGGGGACAATACTGAACGGTGTGAATCTTGACGATAAATTTGACGGGGTCGAAGAAGTACGCATAGACCGCTGAAGTAATTGAATGAGCCGTCCCGCCCTAAAACCGGGTGACTTGACTATGCGCCGGTAAGCGGCAGGTGACAGCTCAAAAATCAGGGGCTTTGTGGCGGAAAATAACGCAAAACCTACATGTGGCAGGCTGCCGATTCGTTTAACTGCACAAAACAGCGTTTACGCTGTTTTGTCTGACATTTTTCCACCTGTGTCCCCTTTTAAGGATGTGCGACGGCATTGAAGCGGTGACGATTGGCGCATTCGTATAGATCGGTGTTTCACCGGGGAATTTATGGGAAAAATTTTTGTTCCGCCCGCCTGCCTACTCGAATTTGTTGAAAGGCAAGGGAAATTTATAATCGCCGGTCACGACGAACCCGATGCGGACTGTGTATGCAGCCAACTTGCGCTTGCCTCCATTCTGAAACGGCTTGGGAAGGATACCCTGCTCTGTTCCGCCGGACCCTTCCGCAAGCCGGAAGTACGGCCTTACGAAAAATTGTTTTTGGACAAGGTGAGCGGGGACGACAGGGCGGACGCCGCCGTAATAATCGTCGATTGTCAGGGGCCGCAACGTACCGGCAGTGTATGCGAAGCGTTGAAAGACCTGCCGCTGGCTATAATAGATCACCACGAACGTAACGGGGACGCAGGCGGCGGCACCTGCGTCTGTGCCTTCGTCGAAGCGGAGGCGGCTTCAACCACAATGCTGGTTTTTTCACTATTCAAGGCACTGCGGCTTGATCTGTCCGCGGACGAGGCGCGTCTTCTGTTTTTGGGGCTTTGTACGGATTCAGGTTTTTTCCGGCACATTGAAAGTGGCGGTGAAGAGGCGTTTCGCGTGGCCGCGGAACTGATCGGCGCGGGGGCAAGCCCAAAGGAAACTTTTGCCGAAATCAACGGCGGCAAAACGCTTGCGTCCAGGCTTTTGCTGGGAATGGAACTGGGGAATACGGAAAGTTATTTTGGCGGAAAACTGTTGCTTTCAACGGAAAGCCTAGCCGAGACCGAAGAGTACGGCATCGAAAACCGTGACACCGATACGCTTTACCAGCTTTTGATGGCGGTTGAAGGGGTCGAGGCGGTAGCGGTAATACGTCAGCACACAGATCGGGAATGCGCCTTAGGCCTGCGTTCACGCAGGGCCCTTGATGTGGCAAAGGTAGCCGCCGTTTACGGCGGCGGGGGCCATAAAAACGCGGCCGGGGCCTATGTCAACGGCCGTATCGCCGAGCTAAAGCTGTCCGTAATAGGTGAATTTGAAAAAATCCTCGCCGCTCCGTCGCTGTAAAAGGCTGCAAACTATATAAAGCGGACGGTATTCATGATAAAAACATGGTCAACGCCGGTTCAGGATGAAAACCGTAACGAAGAACCCTGCGCGTTGTGCGGCGGGCGGGATTTTTCCGCGTACCTGCGTTGCGAAGGCTTTCAATACGTCCGGTGCAGACAATGTTCCCTCGTTCAGATGAATCCGCAGCCTGACGCGGAAGCCGTTAAACGGCGTTACAGCGGGGATGACTACCTTGAATACGAACTTGCGAACGAAGAAGCTTTTTTGGAGCTGGGGTTGCTCACGCTGGCCGACGCCGGTTTTTATCAGTTTGAGGGCGGGCTGGATCCGGCTGAACGGCGCGTACTGGATGCCGGCTGTGCGACCGGCGCGTTGCTGGCAAGGCTGAGGGCACGCGGCTGGCAGGCGGAGGGGGTGGAACTTAACGAAAGGCAGGCTGACTATGCGCGGCGTGTGCGCGGCCTGCGGGTGTACGGGCAGGCGCTGGAAGACATACCTCTTGAATCCTGCTCCTATACCCTGATCCTGGCATCCCACCTTATAGAACATCTGCGCCGCCCGCGTTCCTTTTTGGCTGAAGCGCGCCGCCTGCTTGCCCCGGGCGGACGGCTCTTCCTGACCACGCCCAACATTGACGGCTTTCAGCCGCGCCTCTTTGCGGGCCGGTGGAGATCCGCGATATTTGATCACCTTTACCTGTTTTCGGCCAAAACGCTTACACGTCTCCTTGAACAGGAAGGTTTCCACATCGAAAAAACCGTTACCTGGGGCGGACTTGCCGCCGGAATTGCCCCGCGCCCCGTAAAATTCATGTTTGACAAGCTAGCAAAGCTGTTTGGCTTTGGCGATGTGATGCTGATAAGCTGTAGCCTGCCCGCTGGCGGGCGCGTATGCAAGCCGCCCCTTTCGGACCCGACGGCAGAACCCGAACTCCGCTTTGGGGACGCTACCGCGTAGCGGATGTGAGACCCACTGGCGGGCGGCCAGCCGCCTTGCGGAACCGTATTCAAAACGGTAGAGTATATTTGAATGGAGTGAACGATGGGTATTCGGGGAGAATTATTTTCAAAAAAAGTGCTGTTGCAGAATCGGAGTTATTTTTTTAACGTAAAAGAGAATCGGAAAGGCGATCTTTACCTCAACATTGTGGAGAGCAAGAACAGGGATGAAGGCGGTTTTGAGCGCCAGTCCGTAGTGCTGTTTGAGGATGATTTACAGGAATTTTTGCGCGGCTTCGATGAATCGTTGAGGGTGTTGGAAAAGGCTGTCCGTGAAAAACGCCGCGCCTCTCCCAAAAAAATAAACTACAGTCCGCCGGAGAGCGGGGCTGTACCCGCAGGGCGGATCACCGCGAAAAAGTTTGTGCGGAATGGCAAAAGCGGCGGCGGGACGCCTAAAACCGGCAAAGCGCCGGAAGCGCATAAGCCTGCAAAAACTGTCAAAACAGTTAAATTTATTCAGAAAAGGGACAAGGGACACATGCCCCAGCGGTGATGTTCCCTATAAACCGCGGGTGCCGGAATCCGTATAGCTATGCGTTTTCCGTAGCCGAACCGGAAATTCCGCTTAAAAAGTACCGTCAAACATTTTTTCAGGCGCAAAACAACAGGGCCGGCGCGTACAAATCAGGCTGAAACGGATGCGAATCGGGGTAAGCCGCGTAGCGTATGTGAGACCCGCTTTGGGGACGCTACCGCGTAGCGGACTTTAAACCCGCTGGCGGGTGCGTATGCCTATCGCTTTTTGCGGAGCGAAGGCAGAACCCGAACTCCGCCTTCGGGACGCTACCGCGTAGCGTATGTGAAGCCCGCTTTGGGGACGCTACCGCGTAGCGGACTTTAAACCCGCTGGCGGGCGCGTATGCCTATCGCTTTTTGCGGACCCGACGGCACGACGTAAAGGCCGCTTTGGGGACGCTACCGCGTAGCGGACTTTAAACCCGCTGGCGGGCGCGTATGCCTATCGCTTTTTGCGGACCCGACGGTACGACGTAAAGCCCGCTTTGGGGACGCTACCGCGTAGCGGACTTTAAACCCACTGGTGGGTGCGTATGCCTATCGCTTTTTGCGGAGCGAAGGCAGAACCCGAACTCCGCCTTCGGGACGCTACCGCGTAGCGGACTTTAAACCCGCTGGCGGGTGCGTATGCCTATCGCTTTTTGCGGAGCGAAGGCAGAACCCGAACCCCGCTTTGGGGACGCTACCGCGTAGCGGACTTTAAACCCGCTGGCGGGCGGGCGCGTATGCCTATCGCTTTTTGCGGA
>JAITKQ010000193.1 GCA_031278295.1 Spirochaetaceae bacterium
GGGATTGGAGGGGCGCGAAGCGTTCGCGCAAAGCGTTCGCGCAAAGCGTTCGCTCGAAGCGTGCCCGCAGGGAATGGCCAGGCAACCCAAAGGGCTTGCCTGGCGGAACCCCGCAAAGCCCGGTTTCCGGCACGAAGTGCCGGAAATGCGCCCGAATTACATGAAGAATTTTTGTAAATGTAAAACTGCTGACCTTGCCCGTGCGGTACGGATTTTGCGAGTGATGGAATTGATTTTATAAAGTGTGGATGTTACATCTTAATCAAGGTTGGAGGCGGTGATGTTAAATGGCTGATCGTGTGAACGATTCCAGAGGGCCCGATCAGGTTTGTCTGGCAGCGAAACGGGCCGAAATGGACGCGCTTTTCGGACGGCTCAACATATCTTTGTCGTACATGGAGGGCATGTTTCCAAACGATTCTGTTTTATCGTTTTCGTACCGCGCCGCACGTGGCGAGTACTGTATCTATATCAGAAAAAATATTGATGAACAGACGTATGCCGTCTGCGATCTGCGTGAAAAGGGGCGGATACTGTACAACCATTTTACATGCCCCAAACCGCAAAAAAAACAATTCGACTCTTTCTTTCGTGAAAATATGCCAATAATTTTTTTCAGGTTGCCGGAAGATAAAAACCTGAACCAGCGTATGGGGCTGTACTCAACGTACATCTATGAACGTTTCGTCGGAATTTCACAGGCTATGGAGGTAAACAGCAAACTTTTCAACGACGACTGGCCGAATATCCGGGCGCTGCTGGAAAAAAATACCGGTAACAATGTGCGAAAGCAGGAATACCTTTCGTACCCCAAAGAGGACTGGCCGCAGGGTCTGGACTGGATGACATACCTGATTCTTTTATGCGGTAATATGCGCTGGACGCTCGATCAGATCGGCAGTTGCGACGGAAATAAAATAAAAACAGGCGACATAAGCGCGTACAACAACGAATTACGCTGTGAAAGCCGGATTAAGGAAGTTCACGAAACGCGCAAAACCATTGTTGACGGGCACGGTACGGACGGCAGCGAACGTGTACGGCGCGGTAGAACCACGCAAATTACAGGTACGTCCGTGTTACATAGCGTAAGCGAATGTGATAACTTTGATCAATTCGTAAACATTCTGCGCGAGCGCGGCGTTATAGACAAACAACGGCGGATTTTTACGGATATGCTTTACAACACCAACCGCAACAAATTTAATTCCGGTATTTTTATCCCGCGCCGCCGCCGCGTGATCGACAAAAATCCCGCCGAGCTATGCATACTGCTTGACGTATCGGGAAGCGTCCCCGTCGCGTTTCTGAAACGGATTGTGCGTACGATTATCCAGGCGGAAGGTTTTTTTAACAAAGAAAAAAGCCGCCTGGTATGCTGGTCGGACAGCCTTTGTTCCGACACCCCGTTGAATGAACTTGAAAAGCTGACGGCGGGCGGCGGTACGATTCTTGCCTCCGGAATTGAGTACTGCAAAAAATATTTGAACGAAAATTCCTCATTCTTCATTGTCAGTGATTTTCAGGATGATATAGGCGCCTGGATAAGCGCGGCAAAAAACATCAATACGCGGAAGACCGCCGTCGGCTACGCCGGCCCCGGCCCCCGCGTTAAACTTTCAGAATGGTTTTCGCGCGCCGGCTCGAACGCGGATTCGCACAGGGCGGAGGTAACGCTGAAAGATTTTTCCGCGGTTTTTGACATGGTGCTGTTAAACCCCCCAGGCGTCCTTGACTAAACCGGGAAGCCCATTGCCCCCCCCCCCCCCTTGAGGCTGTCTCTATTATACACCCTTTTTCACAAAATACACCGAAAAAAAAGTTATACCCCCATCAATGGCCGCGGTATGACTGGCGGTCTTAAAGTCCTACAGTCATTCATTTAGAGGTTTTGGGGCAGGCTTGTATAGCAAATTTTTGTCTTATCAACAAACCGCATTGTCTCGTCAAAAATACAACCGGGAAGCAGTACAAGACACAGGGATTTGCATTTGCTGCTTTTGGGTCCGCTTCCTCAACCCCAAATGTGTGGAGTTTGCCCTTAAGGAAGCGGCGCGGACGGACGGATCAACAGCAGGTGCCGTTCTTCGTTCAAAAACGGCACCGGGCAGGGAAGGGCTTCCCATTCGAGGTTTTGCTGTTTCAAAAAAGCTGAAAGCGGCGACATTTCCGTGTTGATCGAATCCATGCGGCCCTTGTAGGCGGCAATGCAGGCGCCTTTTTTAAGAATACGGAACAGGTGTTTTAGAATTTTGGGAGTCAACGGGCGAAAAGCGCGAAAACAAACAATGTCCGCAATTCCAGCCGGCGCTTTTTCCATCCCGGTCTCCAACACTTCGACGTTGGGCAAGGTCAAAACAGCCTGCGTGTTCCGCAGGAAGCCGGCCCGTCTTCCCATCCTTTCGATCAGGCTGACGGAAACGCCGGGAAGCGCTATAGCCAGCGGTATTCCCGGCAGACCCGCCCCCGATCCGACATCCGCTATACGCGGGCACCGGCTAAATCCGGCGTTTACAAGCCGTTCTATCGTGACGACGGGAGCAAGCGAATCGAGGATATGTTTTACCACCAGTTCGTCCCTGTCCTTGACAGACACAAGGCCGTAGGCCGGGTTAAAAAGCTCTATCTCATCGCAGAAGCGATTCAACAGAACCGCGATCCCGTCAACACCGCTTGGGCCGCTTACCGGTGCCGGCCCAAGAATTTTTTTGAGGCCGCTTTTAAGGCTGATCACGCATAAACGCAGCCAAGAAGCTCGTCCCTTTTTGTACGGATTTTGTTTAAGGCCCGCTTTTCGATCTGGCGGACAGCCTCCGCGCTGATGCCCATGATGTCGCCCAGTTTTTGGAAAGTATAGACATCCGAATCTACAAAGCGGAAACGGTGAAGGATAACGTTTCTTTCGCGGACATTCAAATGACTTTTCAGGAAACGGCGTGTTTCATTTTTTGAAGAATGTATTAAAAATTCACGTTCAGGATTGCACTGGCGGCTGTCTTCACAAATTTCGACAAATGAACTGCCTTCGTTATCGAATAATTCGACTTCCAGCGAAAGCGGGTTGCTGGAAATGTTCATAACCAATTCAACATCGTAGACGGAGTAGCCGGTTTCGGCGGCTATCTCGTCAATTTTGGGCGCACGTCCGAATTTTTGGTGGAGTATATGTTCGGAAATATATATTTTGCGCAACAACTCTTCTTTTTTGAGGGGAAGCCTTATGGCGTGGCGTCTGCTTACCACAAAACGGGTTATGGAATGTTTGATCCACAAAACGGCATAGGTGGCGAAGCGTACATTTTTGCCTGAATCGAATTTTTCAACGGCGTGCATCAGCCCCATATTCCCTTCCTGGATGATGTCCATCAAGGGTATACCGGCAGACAAATACTTTTGGCCGATCTTTATAACCAAACGCAGGTTGGCTTCGATCAGCCGGTTTTTCGCTTTTTCATCTCCTTCAGCGACACGGCGGGTAAGGCTTCGCTCCTCTTCCAATGTAAGGAGGGGCGCTTTTTTTACTTGTTTAATATACAATTTGTAAGCGTCATCCGTCTTCATTTCAAATGAAAGTTTACTCATGAATACTCTCCCAAATTTATTTGTTGTCTTAATTACAGCATAAACCATGCCAATAGGGGCGAAAGTTTCATTTATTTTGTAATTATTTGCAGGGTATAGACTTATACAAACAAACCGGAATGGAAAAATCTGAATCTATCAATGCTGTATGAAAAATTATACTGAAAATTTTATAAAAATAGAAAATTAAGCCCTGCCTTTTGCCTGTTAGTTCATGCTCGTTTTACGAGGACCGGACCGTTTGAAAGATTCAGGGGGTGTTATGGCTTCCTCGCGAGCCTAAACGCCTGGCGTATTCGTTATACTTTTGCGGATCAACCTTGAAAGCCACTATCGGAAGGGCACTGTCCAGACGGGCCTTGTCCAGGGCCTGCTCCGCCTCGTTCAAGAAATTCATCGCGTAAACGCTTCGCAATGAACGTGCCGTCATGCCGATCAGTAGTTCGGCATACACTTCCGGCGGCTTTTTTTCGCGGGCGTACCTGTGAAACTCCTTTACTTTGGCAAAAACTTCCTCCAAATTGCTGTCCGGAACGATTATGTAAAGGCCCTCCTGTCTGTACTTTTCAAAAAACCGGCTGCCGTGCATAAAAACTGAGGAGGCTTGTTTTATAAGCGGCTTGCACGGCAGTCCGGGCGTCGTCCATTCAATGTTCAGCAGTACAATATCCTTCCCGTTCGCCTCCGCCCTGTCTAATTCATCCTGAAGAATATCTGAAAATTCCGGACCTTCACCCCTGCTGTCGAAATTATCCGTCTCGTACATGGCGTTTGCCGCGGCAAGTAAGCCAAGACCCGAAGTATCCTTTTTACTTTGGCGGAGGTTTTCCCCGCCGGTGTCCGGCGTCCGGTCGGGCCGGGTTTCGTCCGCGGTTCCCGTCGTCCCGGCTAAGTCCGCTTCCCCGCCGCCCGGCTCGTCCCCGCCGGCGTCCGGCGTCCGGTCGGGCCGGGTTTCGTCCGCGGATCCCGTCGTCCCGGCTAAGTCCGCTTCCCCGCCGCCCGGCGCTTCGGTAAAAGAGTCATCAAACAGGGCCATACTTTCGGCGGGGCCCTTAGTCTCACCGGCGCCCGGCTCGTCCCCGCCGGCGTCCGGCGTCCGGTCGGGCCGGGTTTCGTCCGCGGGTCCCGTCGTCCCGGCTAAGTCCGCTTCCCCGCCGCCCGGCGCTTCGGTAAAAAAGTCATCAAACAGGGCCATACTTTCAGCGGGGCCCTTAGTCTCACCGGCGTCCGGCTCGTCCCCGCCGGCGTCCGGCGTCCGGTCGGGCCGGGTTTCGTTCGCGGATGCCGGCTCCCCGGCTAAGTCCGCTTCCCCGCCGCCCGGCGCTTCGGTAAAAAAGTCATCAAACAGGGCCATACTTTCGGCGGGGTCCTTAGTCTCAGCGGCGTCCGGCTCGTCCCTGATGATCCGCCTGTCGTCCGCTCCGGCGTTGCCGGCGGATTTCGCGGCGGATTTAAGCCCGGACGCCGGGTTTACCATGCATACGTCCGCGATCAGGGTAGCAAACGCCACGCATAGGGCGGCCAGTATAGCGATCATCGACGAACGCAGGACGGACAGCAGCTTGCTAAAGTCTATTAGCGGGGAGATTGCGCTTATGCTAACGTTCAGGTTGCTTTCCGTACGTATTGGCGCACTCTGCGGGGCGCGGTACAGCCTCACCTTCCTGTTGAAATCCGGGTAATCACCGTTGTACGAAATGAGGCCGGCTTTCTTTTCAAACGCGAATTTGTTGTTGTCCGACCCATAGATTATCAGCGCGTCCAGTGCGTCTGACATATCAAGCCGTGTTTTTATGTCCTTGATATAGTCGTTTGTAAAAAAACCAAGCGCCCCGGCGCGGGAGGCCAAATCCGTCAAATCAGCGAATTCCTGTTGCGCCTCAAAGCGTTGTTCGTTTACCGCCTGATAAATTTTGATTCCCGCAAACGCGGCGGCGGCGATATATATAAGTATGCAGAAAGAGGCTATCACAAATTTGACATTTTGCCACATACTTTGATTCTAGGCATTTTTCTTTATAAAATTAAGAGGAAAGTTAGAAAACTATGGTAAGAAAGATGAAACTGCCCTCCGGGTGGTACCCGCGCGACGTGGAAACGATAGACAGGTATCTGGGAAGCTATCTTGACGGGCGAAGTGGCAGGGCGCGGGCCGTGATCGCCCCCCATGCGGGCTGGTTTTTTTCCGGCAGGCTTGCTGGCAAGGCGCTTTCGTCGCTCAAGCGGGACGCGGGCCTCGTTGTCGTCGCGGGCGGCCACCTTCCCCCTGGACATCCCGTCCTGTTTGCCGGCGAGGACGCGGTATGTACGCCGCTCGGCGATATGCCCGTTGACCTTGAACTGCGCGACCTGGTGAAAGACGAATTTTTACGTTCAGGACTCGGCTGCGCCGCCGACGATTATGCCGACAACACGGTTGAAGTACTGCTGCCCGCCGTACGCCGCTTCTTTCCCGGCGCGAGTCTTTTATGGCTCAGGCTTGGGGCCGACAAACGCGCGATGAGGGCCGGTGCGCTTATCGCCCGCATTGCGGCCAGGCTTGGCCGCAACGCGGTGGCCGTCGGCTCTACCGATTTGACCCATTACGGTCCAAACTACGGCTTTTGTCCCAAGGGGCTTGGAAAACCGGCGCTTGATTGGGTAAAAACGGTGAACGACAGGCGTTTTATCGAGGCGGTTCTTTCAGACGACGGGGATGCCGTCATTGAACGCGCCTTGAAAGAATGCTCCGCCTGCTCGGCCGGCGCCGTTCTTTGCGCGCTTGGCTTTGCCGCCTCGTTCCGCGCCTCCGGAACGGACGGACGGGAAGCCGGTAGCGCACGTCTGCTTGATTACGCGACAAGCGCCGATGTGACGGAAACCGCGGACAAGGATTCCCTAGGCAGGGCGGAGTCCTTTGTCGGCTACGCGGCCATAGAACTGGCCTGAAGGACGGATCGTTTTTATATTTGCAATGTCTGATGGGAGGAAGCTGTTATCCCGTCAAGAGTTTTACATATCCATAACAGGACCTAAAAAGGTCCGCAGATGATTGTGGGGCAAAGATTTAACAGGGTGATGGGGCCGCCATTCTTTCTGACTATCATAGCGGGACCACGCGGGCCTTGAAAGGGGAAACCCCGGTGGTCAAAACAAGCGGGGGTGAATTTTCGATCAACATGATTTCAGCGATATGCGGGACGGGGGACGAGGCAGGTGCGTTTCATGGTTACAGAAAAAACGGTACCGCCTCTTTCTGTCTTGGGTTTAATGCCCCGCTACCCTTCCTTACCGGCGTGGGCAAGGAAAACATAGCGGACTTTCCGGGGAAGAGGTTCAGCGTGTTGTTTGAAGGGGAAGCCGTGAGCCGGTATAGCAAACGTATTCCCGGGACAAGGATTAAGCGGCAGACGGGTGAGGTACCGGTGAAGGTATATGACAAATTTGGGAATATACTGAGGATAGAAGTAAGGGGTGAACAGTGTGGGGGCCGCCCCTTCCTTCATTTTTGGCACGAGGCCGGTATGCCAATTCTGTACATCTTTTCTTTGCCTTATTTGCCATTTAACCTGTACAATAAAGTCAAATTTATTAAGAGAGGCTGTTCTAAAACTTCAGTTTTGGGGAGACAGGCTTTGCTTGTCCGGCAAGCTCTAAAGGCGCGGTTTTGCAATGGCTTTTAAGCCGCAAAAACCGCGGGGGCCAAGGGCTCCGCCTCTTCCGTCGAACCGGAGCTTCGCACCATGCCCCCGGCTATGCCAGGCTGTTTGGTGTGCGGTCGATCAGTTTTGGAACAGGCTCAAGAAACAGAAGGAGAAATTTATGAAACAAACGGTACAAAAGATCGGGCGGTCACTCTCCGCCATGGTTATGCCCAATTTGGGCGCGTTCATTGCTTGGGGACTCATCACGGCATTGTTTATTCCTACCGGATGGCTGCCAAACGAAAAACTTGGAGCGATGGTCGGACCGATGTTGAGCTATCTTCTGCCGCTCCTTATCGGCTATACGGGAGGCAAGCTGGCGGGCGGCGGTGTGCGGGGCGGCGTGGTCGGCTCAATCGCTACGATCGGCGTCATCATTGGCGCAAGTATCCCGATGTTCCTAGGCGCCATGATAGCGGGGCCTTTGGGCGGCTGGGTAATCAAGAAATTTGACGACGCTGTCGAAGGAAAAGTGCCGGCTGGTTTTGAGATGTTGGTAAACAACTTCTCGGCGGGCATCATTGGCGGCATACTCTCAGTGATCTGCTATCTGGGTATCGGCCCAATTGCGGAAGGCATCACCAACGCATTCGGCGCGGGCGTCGGCTGGCTGGTCGAGCATAAATTGCTCCCCTTTGCCTCGGTAATCGTGGAACCGGCGAAAATTCTCTTCTTGAACAACGCGATCAACCACGGCGTTTTCACCCCGCTTGGTACCCAGCAGTCGCAGGAAATCGGACGCTCAATCTATTACATGATTGAATCAAATCCAGGACCCGGACTCGGCCTTCTTTTTGCCTATTGTCTTGCGGGCAAGGGCAGCGCGAAATCGAGCGCTCCCGGCGCGGCGATCATCCACTTCCTCGGCGGTATACACGAAATTTACTTCCCCTATGTGTTGATGAATCCGATACTGATCCTCGCGATGATAGGCGGCGGTTTTACCGGCGTCCTGACTTTAAGTATATTCGGCGGCGGCCTCATAGCTCCCGCTTCTCCCGGTTCAATTTTTGCCGAATTGATGATGACTCCACGGGGCGCGTATGTTGCCAATATCCTCGGTATACTGGTGGGCGGCGCAGTCTCGTTCATCCTGTCCATGGTACTGCTGAAAGCCTTTGGAAAAGACGATGCAGATCTTGAAACGGCTCAGGCAAAAACGAGGGCGAACAAGGCCGAATCGAAGGGCGTTTCGGTGGAAGAAACAAAGACCGCATGGAATACGTCTTCCTCCCCTGTCAAAAAAATCGTCTTTGCCTGCGACGCGGGAATGGGCTCAAGCGCTATGGGCGCTACCAAGTTGCGGAAAAAGATACAGGCCGCCGGTTTTACGGACATCACCGTTCTCCATTCGCCGGTGAATGAGGTGCCCGGGGACACGGACATCATCATCTGCCACAAGGAATTGGGGGATCGGGCGCGCGAGGCGAACCCGAAAGCCCGTCTCGTAACGATAAGCGATTTCCTTAACGCGCCGGAATACGAAGAAGTTGTCGCGAGCTTAAAGAAATAGTAGAGTTGTTCAGAAACCTCAGTTTCTGAACAACTTCCGCTGAAAAAAAGGCAAAATGCTTTGCATTTTGCAAGACTTGTTCAAGAACCCGTGGGCTTTTGCCCACATTCAAAT
>JAITKQ010000169.1 GCA_031278295.1 Spirochaetaceae bacterium
CCCTTCAACACTTCTAACTACTAACGGGGTGCTATTATTTTTTCGGTGTAATTTAGGCGGCGGCGGCTGATAGTATCAAAGGTTGAACCCTTGAAGCCCAACCCGCTTTCGGTCTTGACACTCAGCGCAAGCATATATTGAGCATTTTTCTTGTCCCACATCATCCCCGCCTGTTTGCATCGCTGTTGCACAACGCTCTTATTCCCGCTCTCTATCGGACCGCTGCCTATGTAATACCCCATGCTTTTGTATTCCCCGTAGTCTATTCTATCCCGGTTGTTATTTACACTTATACAAATTCGCTACTCCACCCGGTAATTCCCGCTCCTTGTACGGCTTAAGCCGTTCCAGGGAACAAGTCCTCACGGATAGAATTAAAATCCGCTCCCGCAAATTCTTCTTTCGGGTCAAAACTTGTTCCTTCTGCCATATTCCCCTCCTCGAGTTTTCACCCTTTATTCGCAGTGAGGTCTAATACCCCGCCCTTTAGGGCGGTTCGAATTAGTAAATAATCACAAAAAATGGTAGTAGACCACGGCCTCTACCGCGTGTTTAGTGTGCCACTTGCACACCAAACAGCGGCAAGCCGCAGAGCGGCTTGTCTTACAGAACTCGCCCTCGTAAATGATGCAACGCTTACAAGATACCCCGCCGCAAACTTGTTTGCGACTTCAGGGCGGGGGGGTTCATCCGCGGCGGCGGTTTTTTTGGATTTTATGCGCGAAGCGCAACAAACTGTGTGCCTGTATCTCCGGACTGTTCCAAAAGCCCCTGTACCCTTGTTACGAAGCGGCTGACGCGCTAAAATCCTGATATACCTATGTATAGTAAAGGTTTAGCGTATTTATTCTGGCTTTTATCCGGTTTTGGCGTGCTTGGCTTTCACCGCTTCTATCTGGGTAAACCCCTGTCCGGCTTCCTCTGGATGTGTACGCTGGGTCTGGGGGGATTTGGCAGCCTGTACGATCTGTTTACGCTCGGCGACCAGGTTGATCAGGCGAATGCGGCGCATGCCGCGTCCGGGTCCGCTTACCGTGACGACGACGGCGCGGCGGTTTCTGGCGGAGCGGAGGGCTGGCGTTATGTGGATGACGGCAGCAGCCGCATAGTCCACGAAAATGACAAGGACGGTCCTTAAATCCGCACGTATTCAAAAAACTTTCCCGCCAAATTTGTTAACATTCGTATAAACAGCGTTTTCCCGTAAATACGCCCTTTACCGCGCGTCTTGATTGGTTATAGAATGGTTCCAGCAATTGTTTCCATGAAAATAGTGAAAAGCATAAGGCTTGTCGTTTTGCTGGGAAATCCAGGCAAAATGTACGAAGGCAACAGACACAACGCGGGCCGCCTCCTTGCCGGCAGTTTGCGTCCTGCCCCGCAATGGCGAAACAAATTCAGGGGGCTTTACGCGGCGGTAAATTTGGCGGACTTTGACCGGCGGGAGGAGGGACTCGGCGGCGGGCTGCGGGAAAAGGTGTATTTTTTGATGCCTGAAACTTACATGAATCTTTCAGGTGAGTCCGTTCTTGCCGCCGCCGGTTTTTACGGCATTCCGTGCGATCAGATTCTTGTCGTCCATGACGAACTGGAACTGCCCCTGGGGGCCGCCGCCTTCAAAGAAGGCGGCGGCCTGGGCGGGCATAACGGGCTGCGTTCAATAAGAAACTGTTTAGGTTCCGCCGATTTTTGGCGGCTGCGGATAGGTATAGGGCGGCCCGGCGGCAAAAAAAACCAAAACGACGACATTTCCGGCTGGGTACTTTCCGACTTTACGCCGGACGAGGCCGCCGCGCTCAGGCAGGTACTGGACGCCTGCGCCGCCGCCCTGATTCGGGCCCTGTCGGACGGCCCCGCTTCCCTGCTCCCGGAATGGAGCAGGAAGCGGCTCTTCACCGACGGTGCGGCATAGCGATGCCGCCGTCCACCCGATCGCTGCTCCGGTCCGGTTCCGCGCTCTCGCTTTTAACCCTTGTTTCACGGGTTTTGGGCCTGTTCCGCGAGATTACCAAGGCCGCCCTGCTTGGTACCAGCGCACTTTCCGACGCGTTTTCCGTCGCCTTCCTGATACCAAACCTGTTCCGCCGCCTGTTCGCCGAAGGTTCCATATCGGCGGCATTTATCCCAACGTTCAAAGGCTTCCTGATGGAAGGCGACGATCAAAAGACGCGCGAATTCCTGTCCTGCTTCTGCACCTTTCTGTCCTTCTTTGTCAGCATTGTTGTTGCGGCGGGCATCTTCGCCGCGCCGCTAATGGTACCGGTATTCGGAAAAACCGAATTTAACGAAACCGTCTTTTTAACCCGCATGATGTTCCCGTTCCTGGCCTTCATATCGATCGCCGCGTTTTTCCAGGGCATTTTGAACAGCGTCCATGTTTTCGCGCCGTCCGGCTTTGCGCCCGTCATACTGAACATCGTTACGATCGCCTGCGCCTGGCTGCTCCACCCGTATACAAAGAATCCGGCGCGCGCGATAGCCATCGGCGTACTGGCCGGGGGATTCCTGGAGGCGGCGGTACAGGCGCCCTTCGTGTTCAGGCGGGGTTTCCGCTTCTTTTTTACAGGCTTGAAGGCGGCGCTTCAAAATCCGGGAACACGCGCCGTACTACGTTTGATAGCGCCGACGGTAATCGGCATGGCGGCCTACCAATTGAACGACATTGTATCCACCGCGCTTGCCCGGCGGGCGGGCGTGGGCATCGTTTCGAGTTTGCAGTACTCACTCCGTTTGCAGGAATTGATGCTGGGAGTCTTTGCCGTTACGATAGGGACCGTCATGCTGCCAAACCTTGCGGAGTACGCAAAATCGTCAAACTGGGATATGTACAACAAGCGGCTTGCGTCCGCGCTGGACCTGATCGCGCTTATCACCGTACCTGTAAGCTTTTTTTCACTTGTCCAGGGCGAGCTGATAATACGTCTTTTGTTTCAAGGCCTCTCTTTCGGTGAAAAATCGGTGCGCCTGACGCTGAATGCGTTCAACTTCCATATCGCCGGCCTATATTTTATCGCTCTTAACCGGATAATCGCGCCCGCGTTTTATGCACGAAACGACGCGGCCTCCCCCACAAAGGCGGGGGTATTTTCATTCGCGGTAAATATCGCTTTGGCCGCGCTGCTCGTCAATCCGATGAAGGGCGGCGGGGTAGCTCTGGCGCTGTCCGTATCCGGAGCGGCAAACACGGCCGCCCTGTTTATACTTTTCAATAAAAAAAACGGCGGTAACATGAAAGGGTTTTTGACGAAAAGGTTTAAAAACTTACTCAAAATGACGGTATTCTCCGCGATCGCCCTTGCTCCCGTCCTGCTGTTCAACAAGTACCTGGCGGGTTTTTTTGAGACGGTAACCGCGGGCAACCGATTCGTCTCCCGTGCGCTACCGCTCTTTGTCACACTGCTGCTGTTTGCCGGAACGGGTGCGTTGCTGTTGTCGATCAGCCGCCGCCATACAAAACATACGGCATGAGCCCCCCCCCCCCCCTATTAGTCGGGATAAGGGAAGGTATCCGTCAATTTTGCGATAATTCGTTTGATTCGCGGGCCTTTTTATCCTGAAATCAACATGCCCCCCCCCCCCCCCTGAGAACGGGGGCTTTAGCGGGGCAGCGTAAGGAACGGCAGGCCGGGTGTGTGCCGCGCGGGCAGGCGGATTAAAAATCCGCCTGCCCGGCCGCGCGCGGGTACGGGATAACGTCCCTTATGTTTGCCATGCCGCTAACATACTGAATCAGACGCTCGAATCCCAGTCCGAAACCGGAATGCGGAACTGTACCATAGCGGCGCAGATCCATGTACCACGAATAATCCTTGATATTCATGCCCATATCGATCATCCGTTTTTCCAGCTTTTTCATGTCGTCTTCACGTTGCGAGCCGCCTATTATTTCGCCAAGTCGCGGCACCAGTACATCCATGGCGCGTACCGTCCTGTCATCGTCGTTCAGCTTCATATAAAACGCTTTTATGTCTTTCGGGTAATCGGTAACTATCACGGGGCCGCCGGCAAGCTTTTCAGTCAAATACTTTTCGTGTTCTGTTTGCAAATCACCGCCCCATACCGGTCTAAAATCAAAATCCTCCCCGGATTTTTGAAGCTCGTTTACCGCGTCCGTGTACGTTATATGCGTGAATTGGGATTTCACAAGGTTCTGTAGATTTTCGACAAGCCCTTTCTGTATGTGCCGATCAAAAAAATCAAGTTCGTCCGCACTCTTTTCCAGCGTGTCCGTAAAAAGGTACTTTAAAAAATCCTCGGCGAGCGCCATCAGTTCCGGCAACCCGGCAAAAGCGATTTCCGGTTCTATCATCCAGAACTCCGCAAGGTGGCGGGCCGTGTTTGAATTTTCCGCCCGGAAGGTCGGGCCGAAAGTATAGACCCGCGAAAGGGCCGTCGCGTAGGTTTCCGCCTCAAGCTGGCCGGAAACGGTCAGGTAGCAATGTCTGCCAAAAAAATCGCGGCTCCAATCCGGCTGCGCGGAAGAGCCGTCAAGCGCCGCCAGATCAAGCGTCGTTACCTGGAACATAGCGCCTGCGCCCTCCGCGTCGTTTGCCGTAATTATGGGCGTGTGGATGAGGAAAAAGCCGCGCTCCTCGAAAAAACGGTTTACCGCAAAGGCCATACGGCTGCGTACCCGCGCGACAGCCCCAAAGGTGTTGGTCCTGGCGCGTAGATGCGCTATTTCACGTAAAAATTCGAGCGAATGACGCTTCTTTTGCAAGGGGTAGGACTCCGCATCAGCCTCGCCGGTAACGATCAGGTCTGTGGCCGCGATCTCAAGCCTCTGGCCGGAGGCGGGAGACGGCACCAGGCGCCCACTGATAATCACGGACGCGCCCGCCGTAAGCCGCGAAAGTCCCGTTTCCGTCGCGGCCCCCAGACCCTGCCCCTTGTCAAACGTACACTGTATTCCCGCAAAACACGAGCCGTCATTCACCTCGACAAACACAAGATTCTTCATGTCACGTTTCGTCCGCACCCAGCCGGAAACCCGCACCTCACTGCTATCCGCCTCGGCCTTTAGAATATCTTTTATCAGCATGCTTGAATCATAACGCCGGTCCGGAAATTTGAAAAGGGTTACGGATCGATACCCGGTGATTCAAACTGTCAAGAATCAAGCGCCCCGCCACAAAAGCGCGTTAAGCTGTTTTGTATGAGGTTTTCCCGCTTGCCCGCCGGTAAGGAAGGCGGTGTATCAAACCCGGTAATTTTACATTTACCGGTCTATCGTTGCCGAAAAAGCGGTCGTGTACGAAATGCGGCCAAATTACATGAAGGATTTTTGTAAATGTAAAACCGCTGTTTATACGGCAGCAGCCTTGACAGAAAGCTTGTCCGCGTTTATATTCCTAGTAAACCTATCGTATATATAAGGAGACCTAAACCATGGGTAAAAAAGTTTTTAATACCGGCCTGTTGTCGCTGGAGAACCTCAAGGCTAAACCGTTCCGTACAGCCTGCCTTATGGTTGTGACAGCGGCCCTTGCCTTTACACTGTTCGGCGGGGCGATCATCGTCCTGAACCTTCAGCAGGGCTTGTCCGCCATGACAAGGCGTTTCGGCGCGGATTTGATGGTGGTTCCCGCAGGCTCCGGGGAAAAGGCGCAGTCGGTACTGCTCAACGGCGGGCACAGCTACTTTTATTTCGATTCCGGCATCGCCGACGCGGTCGCCAAAACCGAAGGCATAGCCTGTGCTTCCCCCCAGTTTTTCCTGGCCTCACTTTCCACCGACTGTTGCGATGAAGCGGTGCAGCTTATCGCCTACGACCCGGCAAGCGATTTTGTCGTTCAGCCGTGGATCGCGGAAAAACACTCAAACACGGTGGCTGAGGGGCAGCTTGTGATAGGCAGCAAGATCATCCCCCGCGCAAACGGCAGTATAAAGCTGTTCAACCATGAATACCCGGTAGCGGCGCGGCTTTCGGACAGCGCCAGCGGGCTTGACACATCAATATTTATGACGATGGGTACTATGCGTGATCTGATCGACCGCGCCCATGCGGAAAAGTACAATTTTTTGGCGGATAGCTACGGGGACAACGCGATTTCCGCCGTCCTCGTTAAAGCCGACCCATTGAAAAACACCACGGCGCTTGCGTATACTATAAGGCGGGAGAATAAGGGGGTGGAGGTGCTGGTATCGCAGGGAATTTTTTCACGAATATCCGGCGCCTTGTCCGGCCTTGTGTCCTATATGCGGATATTCTCCGCCGCATTCTGGGCGTTGGCGTTTATTATACTGGCGGCTGTGTTTTCCGGTTCCATCCACGAACGGAAAAAAGAATTCGCCGTGTTGCGGATTCTCGGCGCCACGAGGAAAAAGCTTGCCGGCATAGTACTGGGCGAATCGTTCCTTGCCGGTATCGCTGGCAGCGCGGCGGGAATTGTACTGGCAAGCCTGGCGATTTTCCCCTTTAGCACACTGATCGGCGAGCGGCTGGAACTGCCTTACCTGGACGCGCCCCTTAGCGGCATTGCCTTGCTTGTTCCGGGAAGCCTCGGCCTTTCGGCGCTGGTGGGGCCGCTTGCCTCCCTATATTCCGCGTTGCGTATAAGCGGGGCGGAAACTTACTTTACCATGCGTGAGGGCGAATGATGGGACTTCTTGAACTGAATGAATTAAGCAAAGAGTACAGGCGCGGCGGGACGGCATTTAACGCCGTGAACAGGGCAAACCTGTCCGTTGATCCGGGTGACTTTATCAGCATAGTCGGGAGGAGCGGAAGCGGAAAAACCACCCTGCTGAATATGTGCGCCGGGCTGCTCATCCCAACGGCAGGAAGGGTTTTTTTCGAAGGGGAAGATATTCACCGCCTGGACGACAGGGAGGCGTCGTTCCTCCGCAACGAAAAAATCGGCTATGTTCCCCAGGGACAAAGCCTGCTGTCAAATTTTAGCGTGTTCGACAATGTGAGTATTCCCTGGTTCCTGTTTAGGCGTGACGGGGATGTGGAAGGACGGGCCTTTGCCCTGCTGGAAAAGGTGGGGATAAGCCACCTTGCGGGCTCGTACCCCAGGGAACTGTCCGGCGGCGAGATGCGGAGGGTCGCCATAGCCAGGGCCCTGATCAACGAGCCGCGGCTGCTCATAGCGGATGAGCCTACCGGCGATCTGGACATCAGGACTACGGCGGAGATCATGGGCCTGTTCAGCCGTATCGCAAAGGGAGGTACCGCGGTACTTATCGTAACCCATGAACTTGATACGCTGAATTACGGCAATAAAACCTATTCTATGGAAGCGGGGACTCTGCTGCCCCATGTCGCGTGAAAAGGCGGCGTTTGCCATGGAGTACAGCGCCGGGCAGGATGCCGCGTTTAAGGGCATCTTCAAGCAGTACTACGAAAAGATATACAAGTTTTGTTTGTTTGCCCT
Organism: Spirochaetaceae bacterium; assembly: GCA_031278295.1. GTDB lineage: Bacteria > Spirochaetota > Spirochaetia > Treponematales > Breznakiellaceae > JAIRMY01. Next base: position 7,380 of record JAITKQ010000169.1, read on the forward strand.
AGGCGGGAACGCGGGCGTTGCCGAGGATTGTACGCAGGATATTTTCCTCATCCTGTATCAGAGTATGCCCAAGCTTAAAAACTACGACAAAATAGGCGGCTGGCTGTACAAAACGGCGGGAAATATCTCCAAACGGTACGCGGCGTCGTTACGGAAGGAGCGTACCGCGTTCACCCTGCCACCGGGATTCGCCCGGTCCGCAGGAGACCCGCGGGAAGACCCGGCTGCGTGTATCGCTGCCAAACCGGTAAGAACGGAGGAAGAACGCCTGGCCGAGGAAAAGGCCATAGACCGGGCCGCCGCCACGATACGGAAAGGCCTGAAACCTTTTGACGAGCGCGTCCTGGAGCTTGCCCTGCGGCAGAAACGTCCGCTTAAAGAAGTCGCCGCCCGGCTCAACATAAGCCTCTCCGCCGCCAAGTCGCGGGCCAGCCGGTTACGGCAAAAGATAAGTGCGCTTGCCAGGGAATTGTTGGCGGATTAGGCCTGTTCTATGCAACTTTTTAAAAAACCGGCGAGTTATACTATTGGGGGCAGATGTATGAAAAAACAAGGCGCGAGGGCATCCCTTATCAACGATATAGAATCGGAGTTGCAAAAAGACGCGGATCATGTTGACATCGGCATCATTGATCGGGCGATAGACGGCTTGTATGCGCTGGACGGGCTTTCTCCGCCGAAACTAAGCGAGGAGGCGCTTGAGGCCGCCTTCCGGACGGTACGGGCCCGCGCCGCCTGGAGACGCGGGAATACCCTAGCTAAGCGGGCGCGGACAAGCCGGCGCACCCGCCGGCTTGTCCGCGGGGCCTGTGCGGCCTGTTTTGCCGCGCTGTTCCTCTTTTCCGCCAACTATGCGACCACCCTGATAACCGGCTCCTGCATCCCTTCCAAAGTAGGTATAAAAATCTGCTGCGGAACAAAATACTGCTTTTGCGATCCGGCCAAGATGGAAAAAGAAAACCCGCCCCACCCGGAATGAAGCTTTTGGGGAAGCCGGTTTCAAAACCGGGCCGCGCCTTTGGAAGCGCCCTACAGGGTTAAAAACTCATTCCCAGACTGAAGGAAAATAGAAGATGAGCGGACGATACATCATAGGCGAGCCCAAGACCTATGGCCGGGATTGCTAATTTGCTCAGATAAAAAACAAGGGAACACGCAAGGCCGTGATCAAAACAGCTCCCCAGAACCGGCCCCTCGGAAAATACAAGCTGGTAAGCCGTCATGAAGGACACAGTGCCTGTGCTGATCTTGAAAAGGTACTTTTCGAATCCGAAAGACGCGCCGGCATAGTGCCGGGCATTGAAGGAAGCAGGCAGGATGTTCACCTGCGCCGCCTGCGGAGAAGATTCAAAGAGCACGGGAACATCAGGTTGGTACAGAAGGCCGGTATGCAGGTTTACCCTGAATCCGGGCTTGAGGGATTTCTGATAAGTCCCCCGCAGGCTAAGTTTGTGGAACGTAAATCCCTCAAGCCCCACCGTGAAGCCGTAGTCCGCCGACAAACTTTCCTGCGAAAGTAGAAAGCCATCCCAGTAGCTTTTTCGCAGAGAAAGATCCGTATTCACGCCAAAGGCGCGGGCATCCGAATCCGGCGGGGATAGGGCGGCGTCGCTTTCTTTCAGCATAAGCTGCCTGTATGAAAAACTCAGCCCCGCATTCAAGGCCTCTGTGAAATTATGGGAAAGCCCCGCGGATACGCCGCCGCTCTCGATCCCGAAACGCCGTATATCCTCGTCGCGCTGATTCGTGTCATTCCGTTCGCTTCGCTCAAACGAAGCCGACAGATGCCAGCCGGGGAAGCCCCTCCTGCCCGAATGCATGTAAGCGGACATAAGCAACCAACCTGACACGCCGTACATACCGCCAAGAAAAAATTTATCGTTCAAGCCAAAGGCGTTTGTGTCAACGAAAAATAACCCGCCGTTTATGTTTCCCGAACCGGCGAAAAAAATCGGCATGGGGAAAATAGACCACTTTTCACGGACGCTTACGGCGAGAACCGTTGCGCCGCCCTCCGTGTCCGCTATTTCAACCGTAAGCGGTTCAAGGATGCCGGTATCCAGTATGGCGGCATGTACCTCTTTCAAATCCAGACTATCCGCCCCGCGGCCCACGAAAGGCTCAAGTAGCGTATCCACAACATGCGGTTTTGTTCTTTTGAGACCGGAGACAACAAAGCCCGTGATGATCTTGCCCGATTCGCCTGTTTGTGAATGACCGTATGTTACGGGTGTCGCTGTAAAAAAAACGCAAAGAAACAAAAATAAAAATGGATTCTTCATTATTTTGAAATCAGATGATATGCGATTTTTTGATCTATGTATATCCTTCATAATTAAATGTCCGGTAGCTTGATCATGCTAAAAGCCGGCAGAATAAAACTTTGACGGGGTTATGGGCGATAGACCCGGGAGGGGCGGGGTGAAAACGTCATACGCTTTCTTTTTCGTATAAGACCGTACCCCCCCCCCCCCCTATGGCGCGCGCATCCCCTGTCTACCGTACAACAAGTAAAGCGGCATTCACGCCCGGTCCGGGCGCCAAAATCAAGCTCTATTTTACAAGCCAACTCCGCTTCTATCTCCGGCAGCGCCTTTCCCGGTTCGTACCGGAATATACCGCCCGCGCCTTCCCGTACCGCCGCATGGCCGCTCAGCCGAAAACCCGGCGGATTCTCTTCCGCCGTGATTGCCCCTGCACCTGTGCGCTGCTGTTCACCAAAATGTTTCCCTGTGTCCGTCCATCTTGTGAGTGCCGAAAACAACACCGTCCCCCTCAGTTCCCCCTTCCGGCAAGGATGGGATGCGAAGCTTTGCGGGAACATCTGTGCCGAAACATGCCTATCCGTGCTAATTCCTTATTATGTAAAGAATTAACTTTGACGTTTCCGCTAAGAAATCTTTATCGGTAGGGGTAGGGTATTTTATGTCGCACCGGCACAGGCCGGCATCCGGTTAAACCCGGGTTCCCGCCTTTCGCCCGCCATCATCGTTCCGGTAGACCCGCCAGTCCCCTCACGGCAGTTTCGCTATTCACCGCCGCTTCGCGCCCGGTCGCGCTTAAACGGCGAGGGTCGGTCACCTGAAAAAAAAGTTAAAGTTTTTCCAAATTTTTCCGATTTCCGCTTGACAAAAAAAATTCTGTGCGCTATACTGTTTCTCGTATACTTCAATGGGAGCGGGGTGCGGAAAAGGGCCGGTGGCAATTTGCTTTGTTGGCGGTCGGGCCGGCGAAAGGCGGCACGGGCGGTGGCGATTTGCTTTGCCGGCGCTACGGGCGGGCCGAGTAAAAGCCGGCCGGCTACTTGTTCCTATTCCCCCACTATGGCGTAACTGTGATTGGATTGCTTGTTCGGCGCCCGCCGGACAAGCGGGAGCGGCGCTGGGGCCACTGGAAAGCGCAGGGTGTGTCACATCTTGCGGTTCCGGGAAGGTGCGGCGTTCCAGGTGGTTTACCGCCTGTCCATAAGTCAGGAAACTTTGGTATGCGGCGGGCTTTTGCCCGTGACGAATCCCGTGTGGCCCGTTTTAGGCCTGAGGTTTCCATGTTCGTGTCATTGTTCATCCCTAATTCCTCATTTCTAACCGTATCGTTAGCCCGCCTCTTGGCGGCAACTCACTACCCCCCCCCCCCCCCGGCTGTAGTTTTTATAAAAAGCAGAATTTACACATATATGATTACTCGAAAACAGGGCTTGGTTTTATGGCGGCAGAGGATGCGTATCTAGAGTCGACAGGCTGGTAATTATGCCCTGAAGCCCGCGCCGTGACCGGGAAGTCTATCAAACGTTGTTTGATTTTGGCGCAGGCCAGGGTTTTTACAGACTAATCCAATTAGAGGGTTAGTTCAATATCCCCAAGGAGGGAAACCAATATGAAAAAAATTAATTTTGTCAAAGTGTGTACGGCCGTTATAACTGCGGCGCTGGTATTTTTAAGCTGTGATCAGCCCCCGCTTCTTACTAATCAGGGCAAGATGGGGAAACTGACGGTAAACGTGAAAGTTTCTGGCGCTCCACAGGCGAAAGCCGCGGAGAACATCCTGCTGACAGTTTTCCCGACAATTCCCGAGAATACTTTCACAAAGTATGTACTGTCTTTTGATAGGGCCGGAGGGGCCAACCCCGTGGATGCCGAGATAAGCGGGGCTACGGATACCGTTACCCTTCCTGTAGACACCTACAACATTACCTGCACAGGGTACAGCGCTGCGGGGCCTATAGCCGTGGGCACCGTTCCGGGTATTGTGGTAACGGAAGGCGGAGGGAGCGCGGACATCATGCTTGGTCCCAAGACAGACGGGGCGTCCGGAACCTTTGCGTATACGATTACACTTGGAGCCGGCGTAACGTCTCTGGAGGACGGCAGCATCCTGTACATCACCGGCGCCTCCGATACGAGCCATATAGACATAAACGGCGGGGAAACGGGGACTGACATAGATCTAACCGGTGCTGGAAACCTTTCCAAGAGCATAACGCTTGACCCCGGCTTCTATAGAGTTTGGCTATACCTAAAAAAAGACGGAAGTGAGGCGAAATTGCCCGGCGAGACGATACATGTATATTCCGGGCTTACCAGTACATTTACGCACACCTTTACCGCGGAAAACTTCGGCACGGTGGCGGTGATAGATGACCTTGAACTGAAAAATTACTTTGCATACCCGGTGTTGAACCAAACCCCCGCCACCGTGCTTACCGGCCTTCCTGCGCTAAAACAGTATACAGGGACTATAGCGTGGACCCTTACAACCGGAGGTGCCCTGGCGGGCGCCTTTGCCGGAGAGACGGCTTACACGGCCGCAGTTACGCTGACCGCGGCTTCGGGCTACACGTTTACCGAGGTAGCGGCAAACAGCTTTTCCTACACGGACACGGAGCATGTAGTGTCCGTGTCAAACGCGGCGGGCGATGGGGCCGGGCTGTCGCTGACGGTAACAGTAAACTTTACGGCTACCGATGTAACACAGGGGGCCTTGGCGCTAACGCTGGGCTTGGGCCTTGATGAAATGACGGTAACGGGCTATACCGCACCCCTAACCCTCGCGGTAAACGCGGCTGTTGTTCCATGGAGCGTAAGCGGCTATAACGATGTAACATGGATAGTGGACGGCGACGGCCCCCAAACGGCAAACAGCTTTACGCTTAACCCCGCGAACTACAGCGTGAAGAAACACACGGCTGTAGTGAGCGGCACAAAGAACAACAAACCGTACTCCAGGATACTGGAATTCACGATAACGGCAGCAGCGGGCGGCGGACAGACGCCGGAAGAAGAACAACCCGAAGCCGAACCCGAACCCGAAACGCTTACGCTTGCTCAGGTATCTGCATATTTAGCCGGTAAACCGGAAAACACGGCGGACACTCCCTATATACTAAAGTTTGACGCAACAGTCACGGGTAATACGGGTTATACTGGCCAGACTCTCGCATTTGCTAATAAGCTCAAGACTTATCTGGATAACAACAAGACGAAATTTGTGGCGTTAGATCTGAGCCTAATGACTTTCTCCTACTCGGTCAAGTACGCCAGTGGTACCCAGGAGACTAACAAAGTGATTGGAGGAGACGTATCCGGATCGCCGCAGCCCGGGGATTTTAATTATCTAAAAACATGTACAAACTTGGTGGGCGTAATACTCCCGGAGGGCCAGAAAGCTAATGGGGCTTTTTACGGGATGACAAACCTTAAGTGGGTTGTCATTCCTTCAACGGTTACTGGTATTACTCTATACTCTTTCTATGGGTGCTCGAACCTCAAGAAGATTACAATATATAAGAGCGGGACGATGTCTAGCAGCGATTGGGACGGGTATATTTTTCCGAGCACAACTGCTTTACTAACAACTGCGGGGTCATTCTATTATGTATACCGCACGACTAATAATTACGCCGCGGGAGTTTATACTTATGACGATACGGCGGGGGTTTGGACAAGGTCCGAACTTCCCGATTAAAAAGTCATGTCATTTAAAATTTTGCCTTGCGGCGCGTTGCGCCGGTAAAAAATATATGTTTATTAGGAGAATCATTATTAGAATGAACGAAAACAAAAGTCCGTTTATGACGTATTCCGGGTTGGACCGGCAGTACAAGTATGGCGTCGTCAGGTATATGGGCGTACAGCCGGATATGCCGGCCTCCAACTCTACAGGCATGGTAAATATTGCGGATAGGCTGTACTTTATCGATTACGATTCAGGTGAAATTACAGATAAAACTATAGGGGAATAATTATGAGCAAAAAAGAAAGTAACAAGTTATTGATGGCATATTCCGTGCTGGACGAGCTGTACCGGAACGGATTCATCAAACAGATACGCGGCAGGCCCGCGTATGACAGGGGCTCCGTGCTGGACATCGGCAACCCGGACGCCACCTACGTGGCTATACCGCCTGACATGCCGGACCCCAAGCTGTTACCTCTTGCATTTAGCCAGGACCCGCTTGTGCTTATGGGCAGGGTGGTAACCCCGGTGGCCGGACAGCCCTCGACGGAATGCAGGCTAGACCTGCTCGCCCCGGATGCCGGCGGCGGCAAGGCCTGGAAACACCTGTGCCGGGACGTAACGCTGCAAATCGAGGTTACAACGGGTGAAGTAACGACGCTTGTACCGGTGCTGACCAACCCGGCGGACATGGCCCAGGCGGGGAATATGCTGGTAGCCGTGGATTACGATTCCATGAAGGTATACCTGATAGGGGCCAACGAACTGAACGGACTCCCTCCGGGGCCGCATACCCTGGTCTTTCCATACCTGGATCTTAGCAAGCCTGCGCCAAACTCCAGCACCTCCATACTGCCGGCCAACGCCAAGGGACAGTCTGTCATAGCGCTGAAGGGGCCGGACGGCGTTATCAATGTCTTTGCCGTGTACATCGTTTACGATCCTAACGCGACTGAGCCTGATGACAAATGGTCCAACAGCATCTTTGTCTGGATGAAGATAAATAAGGCTGGGGAACTTGAGTATGTAGCCAAGGAAGAGCTCGGCAAGAACGCTCAGGAAGCGATACCGGTAAGAAGCGATGCAGACGGGCTAACGCTCTTCGTACCCTGCTACGGCGGACCGCAGAACGAGGGGGCTACAAACGGAACTGATTCCACACTGGAAAAGGTGGTCGTCTCGTACGCTAATACCGATATAACAGCGTTTCCCATTATCACGGGGGATCCGGTACCCGATCCTACCCCGGATAGCGCCAGCACCTACAGCACCTACGACTTCAGGGCGCTGGCGGCAAGGTTCAACGGGGACCAGGTCTACGTCCTGAACGGCACGATGAATACCAATTTAAACCAGGACTGGACCTTGTACCGGGCCGACATTGAAAAGCTGCTTGAAATCACCACTGCCAAAACGCTTAGCGATGCGGTGGAGGGCCGTATTTTGGACGTTGTTGATCTTGGGCCGAACGCTCCCGGCTACTACTGGGACATATTCATAGAATCCGGCATAGACATAGCCGGAGACAGGCTCTGGTTCCTGAAGGGCTCCACGATACAGGTTACCGGCGCGGAGGAGTACGGCGACGACGTAAAGACCTACGAACCGGGCTACGGCGCGGGCGAGATAGACGGCATCAACGTAAACTCGGTGGCCTTCATCGCCGAAACCCTGCGCCAGGCGGCGCTCGGCATGTCCCTAAAGCGCGGGCTTGGCGGCGGCTTCCCCGCTCCTGTGATCAGCGCATCGGGCGGCGGCAAAGAACTCCCCTATTAGTGCGGAGGGGCGTAAAAATGAAACTGCTAAGGACGGCGGCGCTGTGCCTGGTATTGCCGGTTTTTATCTCCTGTGAGCAGGTACCAAGTGTGGGGGATGAGAGTCCGGAGCTTCCGGAGGATGCGGGGGATCCGTCCCTATCCCTGGTCGCGCTCTCGGTAAGCTCGTTGCCCGAAACCATCTACTATGCCCGCGGGCAGGACTTTGACAGCAGCGGGCTCCTGGTAGAGGGAAAATTTATAAATGAAATGGGCGTAGAAAGCAGCCGCCCCCTAAACGGGCCGGAGGACGAAAACCCGGAGTACGAGCTTTTGCTCCTGCCCCCCGACATGAACCTGCCCGGCCCCAAGCGCGTGGAACTTAGGGCGGGGGAACTTAGCGCCGCCTTCCCCGTGTTGGTAAGCGCCTCCGATTCGGTGCTGGAGTCCGTCACCGTTACGCCGCCTCCCGGCGGCCTCGTTCTGTATCTGGGCGAGAGCCTTAACACCGCCGCGCTGGATGTACGCGGGATTTTTAAGGACAAGGATAAAAATACCGAGGAAAAAAAACTCGGCTTGTTTTCCGTATCTGGCTACGACAAGGAGAAACGGGGAGTACAGGCCGGAACCGTATCGGTGAACGGCAAGACCGCCTGGTTTCCGCTCACGGTAAAGGTCCCCGCCTCCGCTAAAGTATCTATAGCCACGGTTGTGGGTACCAGCCTTATTTTTAGCGGAGCTAAGCTGTACGGGCATAACACGGCCTTCATCAAGGGCCAGGACCTGGATATGGCAAACGCCAAATTCTACGTCCGCCTTGCGTCCAACGGCACAACCTATGCCCTGCTGAGCGGGGACGGTATAAACCCCGCGGACGCGACGGGCTTTGACAAGGACAAGGCGGGGATGCAGACAGTTACCCTCACCTTGGACGACCTTAAAGTCCCGGTAGAGGCTTACGTTACGGACATAGAGCCGGAAGTATACTTTGACTACGGCTTCTGGCGTACCCCAACCGAGCCTACGGGTATGAGGCACGGCATGGAGGGTTACCATACCGTGCCGGGCCGCCCCGTCGTGCTGTCCCCGGTGCGGGTACTCATAGGCTACGACAGAGACAACAACGATATAGGCGTAAGCTATGTATGGACGGTGAGTACCGTTTCGGGAGAAAGCCCGGTTGTGTCGGAGTCGGCAAACAAGGAATTCCTTACCCTCACCCCGCAAAGCACAGGGAGATGGAATGTCTCGGTTACGGTAACCGGCAGGAACTTTGTGGACGGCACAGAGATAAGCAAGAGCGCGGACGCGGTAGTGATCTGCGATCCCGCCGGGACCTACACCGGCACGATGGACCACGAGGTGAGAAACTTTGCCCCCGGCCAGTTTACCGAGGGCGGGCTGGGCGCCGGCTGGAGCCTGGGGACTATAGGCGGCTACTCGTACTGGTCTGTGAGCCACAGGGCATCGTACACCATACAGGGAAACGCGTTTGGACAAGGAGGGGACGGAGAGGCCGGATGGGTAGAGGCGGGCATAGTCTGGTTTCAGGAAGACCTGAACGGCAACGGACTCCCGGACGAGGTATGGTACGAGGTGTACGCCGGCACATCGTCAAAAAGTTCTGTCGTTACCCGCCGCTATTCGGTTACATTCTTCAAGGCGGACGACGCGGACAGCAAGACTAACAGCGGGTACGGAGGGCAGGTGCATAGGGATATCTACTGGGCGGACTGCAAGGGCAGGACAGGGGTGATCTCAGGCGGCTGGCCTTGGGCGTACGGCGCGCCAAACTACAAGGGCGCCTGGGTTACATATACCGCCACGCTGGTGGACGATGACGGCGAGATAAAGAGCGAGAACTACAATTATACTGTACCTCGTGACGGCGGGCCTTATGTGGATCACGGCACGGATATAATTCCCGTTTCCCGCGCGGTAGCGGCGGACGGTAGTTTTGTCAACCCGACCGCGGTACGCTTCGTCAAAGTGCATACCGGCATATTCAAGTACGGCAGCGTGTTCGGCGAAATCTCGACGGAAATAGCGAGTAAATAACGGGGATGAATAATGGCGAAAAAAGGAAAGAGGTTTAGGGCAGGCGGCGCTCACGGCGGAAAGGAGAGGCGGGATTTCGGCCCTGCCCCCGTTCCCCACCCGTCTATATATAATATGCGCCGTTTCAAGTCCATAGAGGAGGCAGGCAGGGCTATAGAACTGGATCCGTCCGACGCCGGCGCTTACTGTGAACGCGGCTTTTTTTATATGCAGAATGGCAGGTACGAAAACGCTATTGCGGATTACAGCCGCGCCATACAGCTCGATCCCGATGCGCCCTATGCTTACGACGGCAGGGGCGGGGTGTACTTACTGGCGGAGGATTATGCCCGCGCCCTGTCGGATTTAAACAAGGCGATAAAGATCGCCCCCGGCGTCCCCATGTGCTACCTTCACCGGGGTGCCCTGTATATGAAAAAGAGGATGTACAGCCAGGCCATAGCTGATTTTACCGAGGCGCTAAAGATAAACCCTGAGATTATCGAGGCTTACGGGGGCCGTGGCGAAGCGTACTACGGCGAAAAAAACTACGACCGCGCGATAGACGAGTACGGACTGGCGCTGGAGCTTTCGCCGGACTATGCCCACTGGTACGATATGCGCGCGGAGGCATACCGCGAGAAGGGCGATTTTGAAAAGGCCGCCGCCGATTATAGCCGCGCGATAGAACTGGGCATTGCGGATGACCGTATCTACTGTAACCGGGGCCTCGCGTACGAGTCTATCAAAGATTACGAAAGGGCCGCCGCCGATTTTGACCGGTCTATAGAGCTGAATCCGAAAAATACCGCCGCGTACAACAACCGCGGTACAATACAAACCGCAAAGGGCGATTACGACGGCGCCATCTACTACTATGACCGCGCCATAGAGTCCGATCCCCATTATATCATGGCCTACACCAACCGCGGCTTTGCCTGTTCAAAAAAGGGGGATTATGACGGCGCTGTACGGGATTTTGACCGCGCCCTAAAGCTCGGTGTAAGAGACGTAAAGGTGTACTACAACAGGGGAATTTCCCATTTGGGCATGGGTAACCATGACTTGGCTATTGCCGATTTGAACGTGGTGATAAAGATGAACCCGCAAGCGACAGCGTACCATAAACGCGGCAGCGCTTACATGGACAAGAACGACTATGACAGCGCGATAGCGGACTTTAACGAGGCGCTAAAGCTGTCGCCGGATTTTAAGGACGCATACGCCGGACTGGGTTTTGCCTACACCAAAAAGAGCGAACAGTACCAGGCGCTGGCCGCCTCCGCCATTATGAAAGCGGCAGGCTTGGGGTAATGGGGAAATAGCTATGGGAAGGACCTTTGTTGTGCCGGAAAAGTTGATGCCGCTCGTGAAGGATGTACGCCGTACGCTTGTCGAAGACTGCGAAAAGGATATTCGCATAGAACTTGCTTCAAACGGCGGCTCCGGTACGGCGTGGCTGAAGGTGAGCGGTACCAAACATGAAAAAAAAGACGGCATAATCCGCGCAAACGGCGCTATAGGTCCCAACCGGTACAAGTTTTTCGCCCACCTTGACGGCGCCTCCTTCGAATCGGACTGTAATCATTTGGAAATGGCAGAACAGGTATTTTACCTGTTTATAGGGGTGATTGCGGTATACCGGAATATACGCGGACTTAGCCCTCTGGATACACGCATGGTTGACGCTCTCGCGGTGGAAGACAGCCCGCCGGTCAACGCCGAAAACTATGCCGTGATGCCGCCGGATAACAGAATTAATAAACTTGCCTCGCTGATAAACAAAAAATTTTGGGGGACATCCTCGTTTGAACGGAGCGGCCGCTTTTTTTTCTATATCTGTTCCACAGTAGGCCGTATGCGCCTGCCGCTTAAATATGTCCCGATTTACACCGATCTGATAAATTCTTTTGAGTCCGCGTTCTCCGTGGGGCAGGCGCGGCTCTTTGCGGTGCGCTGTAGAGCGGAACAGCGTCTATATTTTGTTACCGAAGATGACCGTGTCTATTACTGCAAAGCCGATGACAGCATGGAATTTCTTGAAAAACATTCACGGCTGATGTTCGATTCCATTTTGGAATCTTCTCCAAATTATGGCCGTGTGCCCGTGCCTTTATCCGCAAGCTTAGAGCTTAAGAAGTAAGGAATACGATATGAAGGTTTTTTTGTTACGGTTAACTTTTGTAGGGATTTGTCTGGCGGCCTTCACGCCGGCGGGCTGTTCCAATTTTATGGATTCACCTTTGGACGGGCAGGAACCGGCGGAGGGTGGTATTGACGACTGGGTAATACTCAGGGAGGACGGTGGAAACGCGCTGGAGGTGGAAAACATCATCTGGAGGGACCAGGAACCGTACAGGCTTACACTGAAAGTTGACGAGAACGTCTGGGAAGACATGAATTGGTATCTAGACTCGGACGCGCCGGTTAAGACAGGCCACTCGGTTACTCTGGACGCGCGGATTCTAAAGGAAACCAAGCATACCCTTGTATTTACCGGATCAAGGCAGGGATTTCCGCATTCTATTACGATTCCGTTTACAGTAAAAGCCTCGCGGGCAGGGAATATAGGCTGGATAGAGACGGAGAAGAATTCGTCCCTCACGGAATTTGACCTGGGTTCATGGACGGGCTGGGGTGAAGCTCTGGAAACATGGAAGCTCTGGGCGGTCGAGTCGTCAGATGTGTACTTTACCGTGTACAAGCAGAATTCTCAGACTATCTCGGTGGAGGGGACGGACGCCGGCAAGGTAAAAAAGGCGGATATAGGGGCTGTGGTGGACGGCTCTACGGCTTCTCCGGAACTTGATGTCTTTACTGTGGACGCCGGGGACGAGGATACGCTGTTCAAGGGCGGGGAACTGAACTTTACGCTGAGGGTCTGGGAACCGGGCAAGGCGGAAACCAAGCTGGTAGCGGTAAATCTGGAGCTAATGCCCCGCTTGACAGGCGCCGCGATCTTTGCCGTAACGGACGGCAGGCTGGAGAGGATCACGGCGGATAACGTTGATACCTACGGTAACGGTACGTACCAGGAACACCTTGGAGGAGAATTTCCGGGCTGGGGGATAGACATTTCCGGGGTAAACAACCTAGCCGGCGCGTTGAAATGGCTAGACTCGTACGCCGCAAGCGGGGAGGAGGGCAAACCTAAGGAATACCTGGTCCGCGTAGAAAAGAACGAGATATTGAACCAAACCCTGCTGTCCGGTAAGGTGAGGGAGAGCTCAGAGATCCAGACCCTTGTAAGTAATATAAAGGTAAGGCTGCGGGGTTACGGGGTGGAACGGAGTATAACCCACAACACATCGGAAGCCCCCAGGGATGTATTGTACAAGGGAGGCAGCGGTAGCAATTATTTAACTAGTACGCCTGCCTTCCTTATGGTTATGGGAAGCGGCATCACGCTGCAACTGGAAGAAAACATCACGATAGACGCGGCGGGCGGAAAGGACCCTAACTTCCCCTGCGGAAATATGAACACCATCGTGGATGTAACGGGAAGTACCTGTACCCTTATCCTGAAACAGGGCGCAAGGCTGACCAACGGCGAGGGCGTGGTCCCTGTTACCATAGGCGAGAACGGCACATTCGAGATGCGGGGCGGGGAAATATCTTACTGCAAGAATAAGGACCACGCTATATATTTCTCAAAGACGACTGACTCGAACTCGGTGCCCGTAGGTACTTTCAGATACTATAGCGGTATATTCAAGGACAACGACAGCAATTATGTAAGGTGGTCGTATTCTTATACCCACTATGCTCATAAAATGTTTCGCGGCGAATAGGCTGTATCCTCGGCCACTAAACCGTTGCAGGCCCGGTTTAGCGGCCGCCGGCAGGCGGCTGGCGAGTCTGCCGTGGAGGGCGGCGGCGTATACGGATCTGTATGCACAATGCCTAAAATTTTTTATTCGCAGTGGGGTCTAATACCCCGCCCTTTAGGGCGCTTAGAATTAGTAAATACTCACGAAAAATGGTAGTAGACCACGGCCTCTACCGCGTGTTTAGTGTGCCACTTGCACACCAAACAGCGGCAAGCCGTGCGGCTTGTCTTACAGAAC
>JAITKQ010000201.1 GCA_031278295.1 Spirochaetaceae bacterium
GCGGGGGGTGGTTTGATGTTTCAGGGAACAGACTCAGGTGATTTGGGCGCATTTCCGGCCCTGCCGGAAACCGGGCTTTGCGGGGTTCCGCGAGGCAAGCCCCTTGGGTTGCCCCTCCAATCCCTTGCGCGTTCCCCCGCCACCCACCAGTGGGCCCCACATCCGCTACGCGGTAGCGTCCCGCGGGCGGACTTCAGGTTCTGCCCTCGGGTCCGAAGGGGGCGGTAGGCATTCGCGGCTGTAAGCAGGGGGTGGTTTGATGTTTCAGGGAACAGACTCAGGTGATTTGGGCGCATTTCCGGCCCTGCCGGAAGCCGGGCTTTGCGGGGTTCCGCGAGGCAACCCCTTGGGTTGCCCCTCCATTCGCTACGCGAACGCTTCGCGCCCGCCAGCGGGTTTAAAGTCCGCTACGCGGTAGCGTCCTGAAGGCGGGCTTCGGGTTCTGCACTCGGGTCCGCAAAAGGCGGTAGGCATTCGCGCCCGCCAGCGGGCCCCACATCCGCTACGCGGTAGCGTCCCGCGGGCGGACTTCAGGTTCTGCCGTCGCTCCGCAAAAGGCGGTAGGCATACGCGGCTGTAAGCGCGGGGTGGTTTGATGATGTTGCGGGCATACGCGGTTCTTCCGGGTGACTGGAGTTGAGTCGTTTGCTATTCCGTTCTGCGGGCCTCACATCCGCCCCGCCAGCGGGTTTAAAGTCCGCTACGCGGTAGCGTCCTGAAGGCGGTGTTCGGGTTCTGCCCTCGGGTCCGAAAGGGGCGGTTTGCATACGCGGCTGTAAGCGCGGGGTGGTTTGATGTTTTTGGGCGCATTTACGGCCCTGCCGGAAACCGGACTATGCATGGTTCCGCCAGCCCAGCCCAACCTTTGTCCCCACATCCGACCCCCGACCTAAATTTGGATTAAAGTCCGCTACGCGGTAGCGTCCCGAAGGCGGTGTCCGGGTTCTGCCGTCGGGTCCGAAAGGGGCGATAGGCATACGCGCCCGCCAGCCCGCCAGCGGGTTTAAAGTCCGCTACGCGGTAGCGTCCCCAAAGCGGAGTCCGGGTTCTGCCGTCGGGTCCGAAAGGAGCGATAGGCATACGCGCCCGCCAGCGGGTTTCACATCCGCTACGCGGTAGCGTCCCCAAAGCGGGGTCCGGGTTCTGCCGTCGGGTCCGAAAGGGGCGGTGGTGGAGGTTTTGACTACCGTGTTATCCGCTCCTTCCACGCCAGAGGCTGCACCGTAGCCTCTGGCACTGCCCTTTGCCATACGCGGCTGCGGGGGGGGGGGGGGCTCCCTTAACTGGCAGCCCTGCATCATTAAACGGGGATTTTACCGGCGTGTAGAATCGACAGCGCTACAGGTTGCCGGGCGCACCGGACAGGCGGGGATTACAGCGTCTCGATGATTGCTTCCGCCGCAGCCTTGCCGTCCGCTAGCGCGCGGACGACAAGGCTGGCACCGTTTCGTGAGTCGCCTGCCGCCCAGACCTTGGGGTTCGATGTGTGGAAGCTGCCCCGGGTTCGGATGTTACCCCGTTCGTCCGTGTCAAGCGAGAGATCGGCTACAAGCCCTCCCTGCACAACGTGGGTAAAACCCATAGCAAGCAGCACAAGATCGGCCTCTATTTCAAAGGCGGAACCGGCGCTTTCCCTGAAAACAGTACGCCCGCCCTCGACGACCGGCTCTACCCCGATTGCCTCCACCGCCGTAACCCTGCCCTCATTTCCCCGAAACGCCTTCGTGCTTACCGACCATAGCCGCTCGCAGCCTTCCTGGTGTGAGCTCGATGTCTTAAACAGCGTGGGCCAGAGCGGCCAAGGCTGCTCCGGGCTACGGTGTTCAGGAGGTTTGGGCATCACCTCGATCTGGGTAACCTTTTCCGCGCCCTGCCTGTTCGCCGTGCCTACGCAGTCCGACCCGGTATCGCCGCCGCCGATCACAAGCACCTTCTTGCGGAAGGCGTTTATCGACTCAAAGCCGTCCTGTTCCGTCGCCAAAGTACGGTTTTGCAGCGAAAGAAAGTCCAAGGCCTGCACGATACCGGCCAGTTCCCTGCCTGGCGCGGCCAGATCGCGCGGTTCCCGTGCGCCTATCGTCAACAGCAGCAGATCGTAAGCAGCCTCCAGTTTCCCCGCGTCAACGATTTCGGAGCCTAGCCCCATGGTTCCAAATGCGTAAGGCCCGGAACCTACGCGGGTGTTCGTCTTGAAAACGACGCCTTCCGCCGCCATTATCGTGATTCGACGGTCGATAAAGTCCTTCCCCAGCTTGAAATTCGGGATTCCGTAGCGTAAATAACCACCCACCGTCCTATCGCCCTCGTAAACCGTAACGTTAAAGCCCGCCCTGTTCAAAAAGTAAGCGGCGGAAAGACCGGCAGGCCCGCCACCGACGATGGCAACGCGCTTCCCGTTCCGTTTTTTTGGCGGACGCGGCACGACGAGTCCCAGTTCAAAGGCTTTTTCGATTACGGCAAGCTCGTTTTGCCGTATCGTAACCGGTTCATCGTTGGCGCCCAGTACGCAGGACGCCTCGCAAAGCGCCGGACACACGCGCCCTGTAAATTCAGGAAACGGGTGGTTCTCCTGCAACAGCGCCCAAGCGCCGGCCCAGTCCCCGTGAAAAATCCTGTCCTGGTACTCCGGCATCACATTCGAAAGTGGACAGGCCCAGTGACAGAACGGCACGGCGCAGTCCATGCAGCGGCTTGCCTGCGTCCGCCGCTCATCGTCCGAAAGCTGTTCCTCAACCTCGCTGTAATCGTTAATACGCTCTTCCACCGGCCTATAGCCGGAAACCTTGCGCTTTACCCTCAAAAAACCTTTTGGATCCCCCATACCGTCCGCCTCAAAATCATTTTTTCATTATACAAAAAATCGGCCGCCCCGGTGAAGTCAATCCCGATTAGCCTCCGATTCGCCCTAATTTATCCGCGCTTTCCCTGCCGCTGTCAGCCGCCCTGTGCGAAATGATACCCCCATTCATTTACCCTCTATTTCGTAGCTGAGTTCCGAAAGAAGCACCTTGCCGCCTATCCAGATACCCTGTGGCAGGCCGCCCTCCGCCATGACACGCGCCGTGATTATGCCGCCCGGCTGTTTAACAGACAGCGAAACCCCTCCGCCCTTTTCAAAGATGTAACAGGCAAGTGCGGCCGTGCCGGAACCGCAACTTGATTCGAACACGAGAGATTTGGAGGCGTACACATAGACGGCGGGCCGCATTATTTCTTTTACCGTGTCGTAGAACATCACACCCAGGGCGTCCGGCTTGCCGAAACGCGCCTGGAAAAGCGCCTTTATTTTGAAAAACCTTGTTTTATCCGGCCTTGCATCTTTCGCGATAACATGGCTTATGCCGTCGAAACGGTACACCGGCAGGGTTTTGCCGTCAAAAACGAGCCCGCCGGGTACCGGAAGTGGCATAGCGGCGGAGGCCTCGCCGCTGTCGCAGTCTACCTCGACAGGGACAGGCCGCGCGGCGCCGCTCACCTCAACCGTGAACGCCTGCCTGCCGTGGAGCCCCTTCATACGCGCCACAAGCAGGCCGAAGGCGCGCGCCGCGTTTCCGCAGAATTCCCCACCAGTCATAGTAAGCCGCCACAGTCCGTTTTCTGCCCCGGGTGCGGAGACAAAACCAAGCTGTTCTGCCCGCAATTCCTTCTCGGCAAGCAAGGTTTTCGCGGCCTTTAGCCGCTCCGCCGCGTCCATGCCCTGCCCGTTCAACACAAAAATCGTGATATTCCCTGCCGGGTCAGCCTTAACAATATTCAGAATTTGCATTACCCTAATTATACGGTGTGCAGCTTGCCGTGCAAAGGCGGGCGGCGGCGCTTACCGCAAACTTAACCGATCGAGGCCGCCCCAAAACTTTAGTTTTGGGGCGACAAGCTTTGCTTGCCCGGCAAGCTCTAAAAAATGGCAAGGAGTGTTTTATGAGCCGCAAAATGTATTTGTTTTTGGCCGATGGTTTTGAGGAGGTCGAGGCCCTGACGCCCGCCGATTACCTCAGGCGCGCTGGCATGGATGTCAAACTGGTTTCCATAAGCGGGGAACGTACCGTTACCGGAGCGCACGGCATCCCCGTGCTTGCCGATATGCTGATAAAAGAGGCATCCGTTTCGGCGGATTGGGACGGCCTCATCCTGCCGGGCGGTTTGCCTGGCGCGTCGAATCTCGCGGCGAGCGCCGAGCTTGACGCGCTGTTAAAAAAGGCGTCGGGAACTTCCGCATTGATATGCGCGGTATGCGCCGCGCCGGCCCTCGTGCTTGCGCCCAAGGGCTTGCTGGAGGGCCGCGCATGGACCTGCTATCCGGGAATGGAAAAGGAGGCGGGCGCGGCTGTAAAAACCTGGAGGGACGAGCGGGTTGTGGCCGACGGAAATGTAATCACAGGCCGCGCCGCCGGTACCGCGGGGGAGTGGTCGGTTAAAATTATAGAAAAATTGCTGGGCGCGGAAACCGCCGTAAAAGTGGCCCGGTCCGTCCTCTTAAACTGAAGTTATGTGGGGATGCGTAGACGCCCGTACTCGTCCTGCTGTAACTTAAGAAGCCCCGCTATCTCCTCTCGCGTCCTGTCGGAAAAGTACTGCCGGTTTTTACCGCCGTCCGTATCCGATGTTTTTACCGGTTTTCCAAACGAAACATAAACGGGCCGTGGGTGTACCCATTTTGTCTTTTCAAAGGCTTCGTAAGAACCGCTCAGCGCTACCGGCACTATATCCGCACCCGAATTCGTTGCCAGATGAAACGAGCCCGCCCTGAACGGCAGAAGGCCCTGCCCGCGGCTCCTCGTTCCTTCGGGAAATATTGCCATGGAATGGCCTTTTTTTATTTTTTTCGCCCCGCGTTTTATCGCCTCAAACGATTTGCGCGGACTGGTTCTGTCTATAAAAATACCGCCCAGTAGCACAAGCCACAGGTTTATGAACGGGACATACATGATTTCTCTTTTTGCTATAAAACCGAATGGCCGGCCAATCGCGATGTAAAGCAATAAAATATCCAGTATGCCGGAATGGTTGCAGGCAAAGCACAGGCCTGTTTTTCCACGCGGCGGAATGTTTTCCGTACCGCTGACGGTAAGCTTAAATCCAGTACAGAAAATTATGAATACCGAAATGGTTTTCATGGATTTGTACATCAGCTCGGATGATAGTTTACGCAGGCCTATCAAGCTTGTTAAACCCAGAAATACCGCTATCGGTACTATTGTTGCCGCCGCAACGGTAATAATAAAAAAAGTGTAGGCTGTAACAAAAAAATTCTTTATCATTGCTTTTTCACCATGGGATGTATATAGACAAGGCTTGCGGAAACTGTATTTTGATTCACCGCCTCGTTATCCGAGCCGGATTCATACGCGGTCTCGGCCTTCATATTGTTGAAATTAAGCCTGGACCAGCCTGTCTCTGAAAACTCTATAGTTATATTGTCGGTATACCGCCGCCTGGACGGAAAAGTAATAAGCGCTTCGTCCGGCAGATCCTTTATGTTGGGTATATTAACATTTATGAAAATCTCATCATCCCAGAATTCCATGAGTTTATCGAAGTGCGATGCCGACCAGGACGCCGCCGCGTCCCAAAAATATTTTGGGCTGCCGGCGAGGGAAAACGCGATTGACGGGATGCCGTGCAGCGCCCCCTCCCGCGCCGCTGCCGCCGTGCCGGAAAATATTATATCAGTTCCCAAGTTGCAGCCGGCGTTTATCCCGGAAACAACCGCGTCAACCCTGAATTTTACCCCGCCGGAAAGCACGGCTATTATGCAGTCTACCGGGGTCCCGCGGCATATCCATGTGTCCGCCGCAATCTCCTTTACGTCTATATACCCCGCGGCAAGCGACATCGAATGTGAAGCGCCGGAACGTTCCCTGTCAGGCGAAACCATCAACACCCTATGACCCAACGCACGCAGGGCGGACACCAGACTTATGATCCCTTCGCTCTGATAGCCGTCGTCATTACTCGCAAGAATGTTCATGCCGCTATTTTACTTCAAATACTTTTTATAAACAACCGTTTCATCGTTTACATGGATTTTTAGCAGATTTGAATAATCAATGCCATGCTGCACCATCGCGGCGTTTTTTCTGTCCTCATGTATATCAAACGGGATATGCGGCAGATACAAAACGTCAAATCCGCCTTCGGCTGAATAAACCGGCAGCGCCTCTTGCCCGTAGTATTCAGGATACCCTGAATAGTTGCCGTGAGCCTTTCCGTCAAAGGTGGCGGACTTCAGACCCGGATGGGCCGCTGAATCCCGCGTTATGTACTCGTTACATTCCTTGAACGCGCCGTTTTCGGGGTCGCCGCGTATACCCTGATAGTACGAAGCGCAGAACAAAAACGCGCAGAATCCGGCAAGGCATTTTGCGTGAACATGGTTTATTTTTGACACTGCCAAAACAAAAAGCGCCGACAGCGCGATACACGCCGGATAAACTATCGAAAGAAAATAGTCCGGCTTGAATATGGGCCTGTACAGCGAGAAACCCTGCGAAAGCACAAAAACCAGGGCTGAAACCGAAAAGAGGTACACGATAAGCCGGGAGGCTTTTTCTCCGATCAGGGTTTGCAGCGTCTTCCTTTTCCATAAATGTATGCCGGCGATAAAAAAAACAAATACCGCAAAGCACAGCGCGAATTCCGGTATACCGGGTGCCTTTATAGAAGAATTAAAATCTGTATTCGCAAGCGCCATGCGCAGAGCCGTTATTAGGAAAAAAGGCAAAAACAACAAGGCGGCTATGGCATTGGCGCATACAAACAGAACGGCGCTTTTTACATTTGTTTTTTTTGCCGCAAAAAAACAACAAAAATAATAGATAAAATTGGCCATGATAAAAATCACGCCAAAGTAATGCGTATTGGCCAGACATATACAGCTTAAACAGTATAAAATTATGTTTGCCGGCGAGGGGCGCTGTTGAAAATCAAGAAAAAACGCGGCGCAAAGCGGTACAAGGAACATCCGTAAAATGTTACTCCGCATCTCCTGTGAAAAACCAAGCGCGTACATGCTAAGCGCCATGAATAAAGCGGCAAGCAACGCCGCTTTTTTGCTTCCGGAGCGCAGCGTCATTACGTAAACCGCCGCTATGGAAAGGGTTCCCAAAATCACCGAAACCATCCTGCCCACCGGTTCCGACCAGCCAAACAGCGTGAACGCCAAACGGAGCAGCATATAGTACAGCGGCGGGTTTCCCGGATCGGAAAAAGTTTGTAAAAAAGGCAGGTGCGGCGACGATGCCATGCTGGTATAAAGTTCGTCAAGCCAGCCGGAGCTCCGCGTAAATCCGTTTATCCGCAGCGCAAAACCCGTCAGGATGACAAGCGCAAGCAGTACGGGGAATATCCGGTTCTTGCCGCGCAGGGACCGGTACACGGAGCTTACATAATCTTTGTAAAGGCAAAGCAGGCAGATAATAAGAAAATAGGTAAGCACGTACCGGGCAGGGTGGAACAAAAAGTCAGAAATACCCATAAGGGCCAGGTTAAAATCGCCATAGTAATTTGTCCAGTTTTTTATTACGAGTGAAGGCGTATACCGCAAGCCGGGTACCGGTAAAATAACATAGCCGTTTTCGTTATGCCCCTCAGTTGCCGGCCATGCCCGTATATCGCCGGATGAAAAATAAAAAAGTTTGTTGCCTATAAAAATGCTTATGTTGTCAATGGCGGCAAGCGTTTGTGGCGCTTCGGTTTCGGCTATGCGCAACGAAATGCCCAGGTAAAAACCATGCGTTGTCAAGCGTGTATACATGATAATTTTTTCGGATGTCCCGCCGTCCGCCTGAAATTCCGCCGTCTGTAAAGGTAGATGCAGCTCTTCTTGCCGGGGCAAAAACAATGTTATATTCCGTGCAAACTTCCTGTCCACCTCGATATTTACGTGGATGGGCGCCCAGCCCTCGCCTATAACATACTTGTGCTCCTCCAGGACAAAGAAAAAAGAAACAACAGCCCCAAGTATACATGCCGCCGTAAGCGCGACTCGCGTTATCTTATTCATTTTTAACTCCCCGTATTTTTACGGTTAAACGGTATAATGTCCATCGGAAATTCCTTGTTTTCATTATGTCGTGAGGTTTAATACCTCGCCTACCCTTCCTTAATCGGCTTAGGCAAGCGGCAAAACGCCCCGCCACAAAACAGCTTGACGCTGTTTTGTGGCGGGGCATGGTTGGAAACCACGTTCAACGCAAATATTTCTTGAAAACAACCATATCGTTATTTACACGGATTTTTAACAAGTTATTGTCATCAAGGTTATGCAGATTCAGTTCGTCATACATAGCCATTTCATTTGTACGAAAAATATTATTGAGCACGTACAGAACATCGAAATCAC
>JAITKQ010000002.1 GCA_031278295.1 Spirochaetaceae bacterium
GAAAAGCCCCTTGTTTTTGCCCATTCACCGTATCAAACGGAACCGCTACCGGAAGATGATTATTCCTATACGTTCACCGGGGAAGATATTTTTTATCTGCGGAAAACGGCTAAGGCGGAACTGTACCGGAATACGGTACGGCTTAAAATCAATCTGCCCATCGTCCTTGAGAAACAGGAGATATGGCGGTATGAAGAACCGCCTGTCCTTTACGATGAATTTCTACAAGCCCATTACCCTTTCAAGGCTCCCCTTATCCGGGAGATAGAGGCGGGGCCGTATGAAGCACACTACCGGATAATCGAACCGGGCGGGAAAGAACGGACAGTAGTTTACGCTGACAATATAGACACACAAGCGGAAGCGGAAAGCCGGCTTGAATATGACGGCGGGCCTTTTTCCTACTCTGCTTATGACGTTACCACCCACACGAACAAGGCTATTTTGACTTTGCAAAAACAGTCTTACGGGGATGTATACAAGGCCGTCATTTATGGCCGACCTATTGTCCTTGATGTAAACCGTTCCTGTTTTCTTCATGACAGTGAAGGCATAGCCTCTTCCAAGGCCTGTAAAGCCTCCAGCCGCTCCGCCGCGCTCCGGGCCGGGTCGTTAATGATCTGTGAGATTTGCGGTACTTTGTGGTTTCTCATATAACCCGGTCATTGTAACCCGGAAGGGGGGAAGTGTAAAGACGAGCGCGGCAGGGCGGGTAAACAACCTTGGCTCAATACACAATGGAATTTTCACTCTTGTTTTTACTTTTCAGAAAAAGCCGTTGCACAAATTTTCAATAAAAACTATAATATTCCCATGTTCTTGACAACATTGAGACATACAGACAAAAAAACCGCCGCGTCCCTGTGGACGCCTCCGGCTCACGTCCCACAGCCCCGGCTCGCGGCCCCCCCCCCCCCCAAAAAAATCCCGGATGAAAAAATGGCCGATTACCGCGACTCCGGCGTTTGACTCGGTAAGATTCCACGACTTTGCCACCCCTGCAAGTTCTGCAAGCGGCAATACCCGGTAAGAAGCCCCGTCAACGGGCAGGGGAGGGATGGCCGGGCGGGTAGCGTCGCATCGCAAGTCCCGGCTCCACGCCGGAACGTAACATGGTCCGGTACGGCCCTGAAAAAGAGTCGTCAACGTGGTAATCAGGCGGTATGCCGCCTATCGGCGTATCGTAAAGTTCCCGCATCCTGTCAAACACTTCTCCTGTAACATCAGATGGCAGAATCGAATTGTTTTACTGTCAATGATGAACGGCTTCATCCGCTCCTGCGTGAATTCTTTGCCGGTTTTTGACGGAGATCAGCGTATACAGGCTTTTTTTAGCTTTACGGACGGGGTAATTGACGGATCACGTTTCCGGGCCGCGCCGAAAACTG
Source organism: Spirochaetaceae bacterium (assembly GCA_031278295.1). GTDB lineage: Bacteria > Spirochaetota > Spirochaetia > Treponematales > Breznakiellaceae > JAIRMY01. Next base: position 1,389 of record JAITKQ010000002.1, read on the forward strand.
CGGCGGCGGCGGCTGTATCGCCGATGTTGACAAGGGCTTCCGCCTGTGATTTGAGCCAGCGGCTTTCCTCACGGGCCGTAAAACCCAAATCCAAAAGCTCCCGCATACATTCAACCCACGTTTCATCGTCAACGGCGGGACGAAGCTTCCGCCGTACCAGCTCTTTCAGAAACACCTCTACATCCTGGGCAAAGTGGCGGAAGTAGGGCAGGCGGCGTTCCTCCCGAATCAGCATGATGAGCAGGCTGAAAGCTTCGTAATAAAACTTCCGTTTTTCCAGTTCCTCCGCCAAAATAAAGGAACAATCCATCCAGTCCTCGCGATCAAGGTGTTTTGCAAGCGGAAAATCCACGCCGCCCAGGTCCAGCCACATCCTGACGGCGGAATCTTCCTCAAAGTTAAGCAGATCAAAAATTATTAGCTCTGCCTGCGCCCGTTCCCTAATACTTGAATCCGGGTCCCCGGTCTGTTCGTACAGATAATCACGGTAATTGAAGCCGTGACGCCGGCTTGAAGATCCGCGGTAGGCGCGGTCATAATCGAAACGGCGCTGGCGGTTTGAAAGAATCTCGTAAGCGGCAAGGAGTTTCTGCATATATTCCCGCGCATTTTCTCCGGCAATGTCGGGATGATGTTGTTTTGCCTTTTCGCGGAACGCGCGCTTTATTTCCGCTATGGAAGCGCCTTCGTCAACTCCAAGAATCCTGTACTGATTATCCAAGTCGTTTTCCTAAAATAACAGCGTTTTCCGCCCGCTGTTTGATACCGTTTCAAAATATTCCCGTTTTGAAACGTCTCAATTTTACAAGCGCCTGTACTCCAAATCTACATCAGGGTCTTTGGAGACAAAGATGGTACAGCCTGCCCGCAGAAATATTTCCCGATGAACGCCGGGTATACACACGTCCGAAATGCACCCGTCGTTTTCAACCCGACCAAGATGTTTAAATCGGAATTATGCTCGTTGGCCGCGCACAGAATCCCCGCAAAAACAAGTCCGCACCCAAATTCCGTCGTTATTTTTACGCCTTTCACGGCCGCCGGCCCACCAACGAAATCCGTAAAACAGCGGCCAATGCTCTCCATGAAACCCGCATACCCGGCAGCCTCGTTTTCCGCAAGAATTTTCTCGGAAAAATCCGGTTTACCGTATACGTATCTACAACATTTACGGCGCAAGGCCGGCATCTGTACCGCTTTGCCATGATGACTGACTGCCTGGCCGCAAGTAGCGACCGGGCGGAACCCGAGACTGCGGCAATTATACACGAAATGAACAGTTTTTCCATGCCTCCTGGGCCTTTGCCGCAAGAATTTTGCGGGAATAATAGAAACTTTAAAACTAAATGTACCGAATAATAAAGCATAAATTCAACATGCCCGGCCTTTCCAGGCCGGGCGCACTTTGTAATTTTCCTTACGCGCAGTCCTGCGGTACGGCATAGAAAAGAAAGTTTCACTATGCTATGCTGTTTCCGGTAAGTTATGGGAGTTTCTTGGTGTCGCCTGTAAAAACATATTCGCACTCGGGTTTTATGAGTGTCAAAGTATTGATGCTTGTCTACATACTGCTCTGCGTGTTGACCGTATTTTTTTCACGAAACCTGTTTTACGAAATATTAATCGGCGGGCAGACGCCTCGTTTTCTGGAAATGGGCGTTTATTTTACCATCCCCGTAGTGCTTTTTGTTCTGCTGGGCATATCCTCGGTAAATGTGGTGCGTGATCTGATGACAAAGAAGCCCTGTAGTAAATTCCAGTTAAGGCTTATCAGCAATTTTATTATCATTGTTGTACTGACAGCGCTGCCTGTCATTTTGATAACGGTACAGTCTTTCTACGAGGTTGTCCGCTACTGGCCGAATATCAGGGTGCGGGAGGCGCTGGCCGGCGCCAATGAATTTGCCGTTGATGTCTATACGTTGCGCACCGAAAAGTATGAAGCGTTTATCGGCAACGTTGATTTTGACGAACTGCCCGGCCTGTACCGGAATGATGAAACAAAACCCTTTGGTGTCGATAAAAATGACATCGCCGCGATTCAGGATTTTGCGGTCGGCAAGAACGACAGTTGGCGTAGCGTCTTTTTTACGGGGCGCAGGGAGCTTACGCTTGCGGCCCCGCCCGCCCTGGTTCACGGTTTTGTCGCGCAGCGCATCATGCCGCGCGATACCGATGTGGCGCGTTATGTCGATATGCGGAATAAAAACATCCTTCGTGTAATCAGCTTCAATTTGGGTGAAGGTTTCGACAGGGTAAACGAGAGCATACGTACGGAAACTTTCCGTTTTGAAGGCTTGAATCAGATTTTTTTCCGCAATATAGGCTCCGTGATACTCTGCTATTATAGCATATTCTTTCTGCCTATACTGCTGATGATTTTGATAATAGCGTTTGGTTTTACCCAAATCATGATTCAGCCCATCGCCGACCTGGGCGAGGCCACCATGCAGGTGGCAAAAGGTGATTTCAAGATACAAATTCTGACACATCCAAAGGATGAACTCGGCCTTTTAATCAACAACTTTAACGTGATGGTTCAGAATTTGGAAAAAACGCGCAACGACCTTATCCGCTCCGAGAAACAGTCAATGTGGCAGAGCATGGCCCAGCAGCTTGCCCACGAAATAAAGAATCCGCTTACGCCCATTAAACTTACGGCGGAACGGGTACTCCGACGGTACCGTGACAATCCTGAAAAAACCAATGAAATACTGGAAAATTCAATGATAGCGGTAATTCAGGAGGTTGAAAGCCTTACAACCCTGCTCGATGAATTTAAAACACTTGCCCGTCCGATAGAACCTTCGTTTTCAACAACAAATATGCGTGACGCGGCGGAAGAAATTATCATGCCGTACAAAACATCGTGGAATAAAATACATTTCGATACGGGGGGCGTGTACTCCTGGATTGAAGTAAAGATGGACAGGAAACGTCTTTCACAGGTCATAGGCAACCTTGTGGTAAACGCCATTGACGCGATGGGCGGTGAGGGTTCAATAGAAATTCGTACCGACCTTGTCAATAAGCGAAATTGCAGATATTGTAGGTTATCGATTCAGGATACGGGCAAGGGAATCGGCAAGGATGAGGCCGCAAAAGTATTTACACCGTATTTTACCACAAAAGAGTCAGGCACGGGACTGGGCTTGCCCATAGTTGAACGTATTGTAAATGATCATGGCGGCGGCATTTGGTTTAATTCCTCGCCGGGCGCGGGCACGACGTTTTTTGTCGATATTCCGGTTAAAGACTAGTAGCCTGTCGCGCTTGCAGGCCTTCTTTGCGGGCGCTTGTTTCGGACGCGGGCAAGCTGGCCCGGTATTTTTTGCAGGCGTTGCGGCTGAAAATCGGGCTTGTTTGGAAATGGGGCAGTATGCACAGTATTCTAGTTATAGATGATGAACGGGCGGTAAGGACCACAATAGCCGAAATCATGGAGGATGAAGGCTATACCGCGTTTGTTGCGGAGGACGCCGCCGCCGGACTCGATATGCTGTCCCAAAAGGAAATTTCCATCGTTATCCTTGATGTGTTGTTGCCGGGGATAGGCGGCATAGCCGCCCTTGAAATGATACGCGCGCAATGGCCCGAAATCGAAGTAATAGTAATATCGGGGCACGCCAACATCGATACGGCCGTCAGGGCCGTAAAACTGGGCGCGTTCGATTATCTTGAAAAACCGCTCTCTATAGACAGACTGTCAACCGTTTGCAGAAACGCGATCTCACTCATCAGCCTGAGAGAAGAAAATACCGAACTTAAACGCGGCGCGGCGGGCGGCATCGAATTGATAGGAAACAGCCCGCAGATTGAACGGGTCCGCGCCCTGATACGTCAGGCGGCCGGCAGCGATGCCCGTATACTTATAACCGGTGAAAACGGCAGCGGCAAAGAATTGGCCGCACGCGCCGTACATAAACTCTCTTCACGGGCAAACGCGGCCTTTGTCGAGGTAAACTGCGCCGCAATTCCGGACAACCTTATCGAAAGCGAACTGTTCGGGCACGAAAAAGGCGCGTTTACGGACGCGGTGTCACGGCGGCGCGGACGTTTTGAACTGGCTTCGGGCGGCACACTTTTTCTTGACGAGATTGGCGACATGTCACTTAACGCGCAGGCAAAGGTACTCAGGGCGATTCAGGAACAAAAAATAGAACGGATAGGCGGAGAAAAGAGCATAAATGTCGATGTACGCATAGTAGCGGCCACCAACAAGAATCTGGAGGAAGCCTGCGCCAACGGTTCTTTTCGCCGGGATTTGTTTTTCAGGCTGAATGTTATACCCATACACATTAGCGCGCTGCGTGAAAGAACCGCGGATATAGAGCCGCTACTTAATCATTTTTTATGCGAGGCCGGTGCGCGCGCCTTTACATTCGATGATGACGCCCGGTCATACCTTGCTGAATACCCTTGGCCCGGCAATGTGCGCGAGCTAAAAAATTTGGCGGAGCGTATCGCCGTTCTTTGTGACGATGATCATATAGGCCGCGGCGTTCTTGAAAATCTGTTCCTTCCGCGCAACGGCGGGAAAGCGCTTGACGGGGAGGTATCTTGCCAAAATATCCTTGATGGTGATATATTTGAAACGCCGTACAGTCAGGCAAAGGAAATGTTTGAAAAACGCTATCTTGAATATCAATTGAAAAAAAATGGTTATATCATGTCGCGTACCGCAGATGCTATTGGGATGTATCCGGGTAACCTTCATGCAAAACTGCGGAAATTCGGCATTGAAAAAAAAGTATAAAGAGGGGATTATTATGAAAGAACTTACAGAGAGGCAGCAGCTTGTATTAAACTTTATTGCTCACTTTATTGATGAGCACAATTACCCGCCTACGTTCAGACAGATTGCGGACTATCTTAAAGTTACGGTAAAAGCCGCCTACGATCATGTTACGGCGCTAAAAAAGAAACAAAAACTCAGGCTACATGACAAAAGCTCCCGCACGATGGAAATTATCGGCGATGCAAGCTGCTGTGACGAACAAAAAAGTTTTGTCGATATCCCCATACTCGGCGAAGTCGCCGCCGGACCGCGCATACTTTCCGAAGAAAACTATCTGGGAAGCATCTGTATCCATCGCTCCATGCTAAAAAAACAAAAACGCTACTTTGCGCTGATTGTACGCGGCGATTCGATGACGGGCGCCGGCGTTATGGACGGCGATACGGTGGTAATCGAAAAAACCGAAACGGCAAATAACGGTGATATTGTCGTGGCAATGGTTAACGACGGGTACACGCTTAAAAGATTCTTCAGGCGCGCCAAAAACATTAAACTTCAATCCGAAAATCCCGCGTACTATCCGGTGTACTGCAATGATGTCCGCATAATAGGACACCTTGCCTGCGTAATACGCTCCTATTGACGGTTTTTGATGGCAAAGGGCGAAAGTTTTTTGTTTTTGGGTCCTGAACTAGGTGAAAAACAGGAAGCCATTGAACGAATACGCGGGGAATTGACAAAAAAGTACGGCGTTCCGCCGGAAGAAACATCCTTTTATGCGGGCGATACACCGGCCGCTGACATAGCGTCTTTCCTGTTGAACGGTTCGTTGTTTTCCGAAGCCCGCCTGGTGTTTGTTAAAAATGCGGAATTGCTGAAAAAAAAGGATGAGACGGCAGGTCTTGTGTCTTACCTTAAAAACCCTTCGGATAACACCACGCTTATTCTTGTTTCGGATATTCCCGGGATTGACCGCGCGGTAGAGGGGGCCCTTCCCAAGGCCGCAAAGCATGTTTTTTGGGAAATATACGAAAATAAAAAGCCTGAATGGGTACGTTCCTACTTTCGCCGTGAAGGTTTTTACGTTGACGGGGACGCCGTAAACACGATTCTGGAATTGGTGGAAAACAACACGGACGCGCTACGGCGTGAATGTTCACGCCTGATGCTGTTTGCGGGAAAGGAAAACGGGACAAAAGGCGTGATAAGCGCGTCCGAAATTGAAAAATGGCTTTCGCACACGCGCAGTGAATCCGCATTTACCCTTTTTTCCGCGCTTGCCGCCGGCAACCTGTCAAAGTGTATAGAGATAATGAATACTCTCCTTGCCGCCCAGGAAACGCCTGTCGCGATAATTGCCGGCATCACCTGGTGTTTTAAGCGCTTTCGTGATTACTGTGAGCTTGCGGCGCGGGGGGAAGCTTCCGATTCCGAATTAAAAAAAATCGGTATTACCACGATGAAAAGCAGGCGCGACTATGCCGACGCTGAACACACCTTTGGACTTAACGCGGCCGACAAGTGTATAGCGCTCTGCGCCGAGTACGATCTTTCCGTGCGCTCCGGAGGCACGGCGCTGGAAAGTATACTGCTGGATATTTACTTGTACAAAATATGGAGTCTTGGGATTCATAACGCAAATGAAAGGAGTCGGGTTTGAAAAATTTTGAAGAACGTCTGGAGCATCTTGAAAAACTGGGAGAACAGATTCGTAAAACAGATATACCGCTTAACGAGGCGCTCGCGGCGTTTGAAGAAGGTATTAAACTTGCCCGCGATCTGGAAAAAGACCTGGAAAAAATAGAAAGCCGTATCGAGATTCTGGTAAACGGCGACAAGGCTGGCGGCACGGAAAAACCGGAACTTGAACTGTTCGACGGGAACTGACATTGGTTACGCGCTCCGAATACGCGCCTGTGGTATGACCGGCATGAATATAGCGCGTTTACTTGTAAAACACCAATATGACGGGGACGGAACAAGTGTGCAATCGCTTGCTTTCGAGGGTGTAAACCCCCGCAAAGGGTGTAGCGCAAGCTGTGTGGCAAGGCCCGGGCTTTGGAGAGCGGTAATTTTACATTTACCGGTCTATCATTGCCGAAAAAGCCGTTGTGTACGAAACGCGGGGATTGGAGGGGCGCGCAACGTGCCCGCAGGGAATGGAGGGGCAACCCAAGGGGCTTGCCTGGCGGAACCCCGCAAAGCCCGGTTTCCGGCACGAAGGGCCGGAAATGCGCCCAAATTACCTGAGAAATTTTTATAAATGTAAAACTGCCGGGTCTAATACCCGCCGGTGCCCTCCCGCCGAATCGGGGACTTCTTTTACAGCCCTTGGCACGGAAGGAGCGGATAACACGGTAGTCAAAACCCCCGCCACCGCCCCCTTCGTACCCGAGGGCACGGCGTAAAACCCGCTTTGGGGACGCTACCGCGTAGCGGCTTTTAAGCCCGCTGGCGGGCTTGCCTTAAATATAGGGGGTAGGCTATAGTATGCTTGTCTATGAAAGAGCTTGCCGGGATTGCGGTATCGAAAGGTTTGGGCGTTGGCAAAGCTATGCTGTACCTTGAAGACGCTTTGCCGGAAATACCCCGGTACAGTGTAAGCGGGGAGCAGGTAGACGGGGAGTGGCGGCGTTTCCTGTCGGCCACCGCCGCGATAACAGAAAAAATCCGTCAAAGACTTAAGGAGACTCCGCTTAGAAACAGCAAGGAGCGGCGTTATATACTGGAAGCACAGCTTCTTATGTTTGAAGATGTTGATTTCCATGAAAATGTTAGACTCGGCTTGGAGAGCAGGCTACAAAATCTTGAAAGCATAGTTTGGGACACCTCCCAGGAAATAGTACGAAAGCTGTCCGCGCTACCCAGCGCGGAATTCGTGGCCCGTATCGCCGATGTTTCGGGCATGGCGCGGGACTTGTTGAATGAATTACTTTCGATACAGCCGGTTTCGCTTGCCAACCTTAACGAAGCGGTAATAGTTGTGGCCCGTGATCTTTTGCCGTCGCAAGCAATTGTGATGAGTAAAGATTTTGTGAAGGCGATCGTTACTGATGCGGGAAGCCACATATCGCACACGGCTATAATTGCCCGTGCTTCCGGGATACCGGCTGTTATGGGGCTTTCATCCGGTTCGGCGCAGATAAAAACGGGCGATACGCTGATTGTGGACGGCGACAATGGGCTTGTCGTGATAAACCCGGACAAAAAAACGCTTGTGCTCTACCAAAAGATGATAAAAGAAAGCCGTGCGAAGGCTAAAATGGCGTCCCAACTGAACGGGCGCAGCGCCGAGACAAAGGACGGCCGGCGGTTTATGTTAAACGTAAACTTGGAAACACCGTCCGGTTTAAAGGATGCGCTGTCCCGTGGGGCGGAGGGGGTGGGGCTCTACCGTTCTGAATTCGCTTTTTTTGCGGAAGACAGGGTTTCTGATGAGGAAAGCCAGTACCTTACCTATAGTGAGATGCTAAAAGCGGCCAAAAACCTGCCGGTTACGATACGTACGCTTGATGCGGGCGGTGACAAAATCATCCCTTCTCTGTTTCAGGACAATGATGAAAAGAATCCGCTGCTGGGCTGGCGATCGATCCGTTTCAGCCTTTCCATGCCGGAGATATTTAAAATTCAGCTTCGTGCGATACTACGCGCATCCGTTCACGGGAATGTACGGATAATGTTCCCGCTCATTTCGGGGCTCACAGAACTGGAGCAGGCCTTGGGTTTTCTGGAAGAGGCAAAAGCCGAGTGTGCGGCAAAGAAACAGCCATACAGCGGCACCATCCCCGTTGGCATCATGGTCGAGGTTCCGTCCGCCGCGCTTGTCGCGAACAAGCTAATAAAAAAGTCGGATTTCTTCTCGATAGGTACGAACGATCTGATTCAGTATACGCTGGGTGTGGACCGCGGCAACGAGAGGGTAAGCTACCTGGCCCAGCCCACGCACCCGGCGATACTCCGGCTTATCAAGATGACGATAGACACCGCCCACAGGCATGGGAAGCCCGTAGCGATGTGCGGCGAGATGGCGGGCGATACACGGCTTGTCCCGCTTCTTGTGGGGCTCGGCCTTGATGAATTTAGCATGAACGCCGCCACGATCAACGATGTTAAACGTATAATCCGTGAATTTTCCTTTGCCGAATGCCAAAAACTTGCACGAAAAGCCCTACGGTGCGCCAACGCCGAGGAGGTTGCGGCCTTACTCGAAAATCCGGTTTAAGCCTAGCGGGGGTTTTCCGCATCCCTGCAATTTTATAGCTGTTACAAGGGCAGGCGGGGTTTACCGGCCAAAACGTTAAACGTTTTGGCCGGTAAACTTTAACCCAAAACCCCCGCGTCAGACCGGGTTTTATCCCCTATTCCGTATCACCGCCTGCGCGCCGGCAAGACGGGCAACAGGCACACGGAAGGGCGAGCAGGACACGTAGTTAATTCCGGCGCGGTAGCAGAAGTCTATTGTTGCAGGATCCCCGCCGTGCTCGCCGCAGATGCCGATCTTCAAATCGTTCCTTGTTTCACGGCCTTCTTTGATGGCAAACTGCATCAGCCTGCCCACACCGTTTTCGTCTACGGACTTGAACGGGTCCACGTCCAGCACATGTTTTTCGAGGTACGAAGGGACGAAGGAACCCACGTCGTCGCGGCTAAACGCGAAGGTCATCTGGGTAAGGTCGTTCGTGCCAAAGCTGTAGAAGTCGGCGTACCGGGCGATATGGCCCGAGGTCAGCGCCGCGCGGGGCACCTCTATCATAGTGCCTATGCGGATTGGAATATCGACGCCGGCCTTTTCCATCACCCGCTTCAGCACGGCCTCGGCGTTCGGACGGAGCAGTTTGAGTTCGCGGGCGCTCATCACTATCGGTATCATGATTTCAGGGTGAACCGGGATACCCTTATTTAAGCATTCGCAGGCGGCAAGCGCGATCGCCTCGACCTGCATATCGTAGATTTCCGGGTAGGTGACGGCAAGACGGCAGCCCCGGTGACCGAGCATAGGGTTGGACTCGCGCAGCTTGGCAATCTTGGGCTCAAGTTCCTTTGGCAGAACGCCAAGGTGTTCGGCAAGTTCGGCAATTTCAGGCTTTGTATGCGGCACAAATTCGTGGAGCGGCGGGTCAAGCAGGCGTATCGTAACCGGCCTGCCATTCATCGCCTTGAATATGCCGATGAAGTCCTTTTTTTGCAGCGGCAGAATCTTTTTGATCGCCTTTTTGCGATCTTCCGGCGTACCGGCGAGTATCATCGCGCGGAAATGGATCAGCTTGGCCTTGTCGAAGAACATGTGTTCAGTGCGGCAGAGCCCGACGCCGTCCGCGCCGAATTCAAAGGCCCGCGCCGCGTCTTCAGGCTGATCCGCGTTGGCACGGACTTTGAATCCTTCGACTCCGCTACGGACGGAAGCGTCGCGCACTTCGTCGCACCAGCCAAGGAAGGTCTCAATATCCTTGTTCAGCTTGGGCTTTACGAGCGGCAGGCTTTCGCCGTAAACATTGCCGGAAGAGCCGTCTATTGTTATCCAATTTCCTTCTTTGAACGTGACATCGCCGATCTTTACCTTTTTTCCGCCATACACGGACACGCCTTTTGCGCCCGCGACACAGGGGGTCCCCATGCCGCGCGCCACAACCGCCGCGTGGCTTGTCATCCCGCCTGTCGATGTAAGGATACCTTGGGAAACGACCATGCCGCCTATGTCTTCAGGGCTCGTCTCCTGCCGGACGAGCAGCACCTTTTCGCCCCTTTTGTGCCATTCCTCCGCTTCTCGTGCGCTGAACACGATGCGGCCCGAAGCCGCGCCGGGAGATGCGTTAAGCCCCTTGGTAAGCGGTTTTGCCGATTTTAACGCCTTTACGTCTATCATAGGATGGAGGAGCTGGTCGATATGCTCCGGCCCCACGCGCATTATCGCCGTTTCTTTGTCGATAAGCCCTTCCGCCACCATGTCGATCGCGCATTTTACCGCGGCGGCGCCGGCCCGCTTGCCGTTCCGTGTTTGCAGCAGGAAAAGTTTACCCTGCTGAATCGTGAATTCCATGTCCTGCATATCGCGGAAGTGCTTTTCAAGGATATTCTTGATGCTGACAAGCTGGGCGTACACTTCGGGGTTATTTTCCTCAAGCCGGGACAACTTTTGCGGGGTACGGATACCGGCGACAACATCCTCGCCCTGCGCGTTCATCAGGTACTCGCCGTAAAATTTATTTTCGCCGGTAGAAGGATCGCGGCTAAAACATACGCCCGTACCCGAATCATCCCCAAAATTGCCGAAAACCATCGACTGTACGTTCACCGCCGTGCCCTTCAGCCCGTGAATCTCGTTCAACTCGCGGTACTTTATCGCCCGCTCGTTCATCCACGAACCAAAAACCGCGTTTATAGCGCCCCAGAGCTGCTCGTCCGGTTTTTGGGGAAAATCTTGTTTTGCGAATTTTTTGACAATACCCTTGTACTCGTCAACGATCTTTTCAAGATCATCGGCATCGAGCGCCGTGTCCGCCTCAACCTTTTTTGCTTTCTTGACGCCATTGAGCACCTGCTCAAAGGCTTCGTGGGGCACGCCCATCACAACATCCCCGTACATCTGGATAAAACGGCGGTAGGCGTCCCACGCGAAACGCGGGTTATCGGTCTTGTTGGCCAGCCCGTGTACGGCCTTGTCATTCATGCCCAGATTCAGGATTGTGTCCATCATGCCGGGCATAGAAACCGCCGCGCCGGAACGTACAGACACCAGTAAGGGATCGTCCGCGTCGCCCAGTTTCTTGCCCATCAAAGCCTCCAGCCGCTCAAGGTTTTCACGCACGGCGGTTTTTACCTCGTCCGTGTACTGCTCCCCGTTCTCGTAGTATGACGCGCATACCTCCGTAGAAATCGTAAACCCGGGCGGTACGGGAATCCCCAGGTTCGTCATCTCGGCAAGGTTCGCGCCCTTTCCGCCAAGAAGGTCTTTCATCTTGGCTTCGCCTTCAGCGCTTCCGTCACCAAAAAAATAAACATCTTTTGACATTATGTTCCTCCAATTAAATTTTCTAAACTATAGCACAGCTCAAATTAAAAATACAGGGCACGTTGCGATGTTTCGAAACGACACGGGTTTTAAAACCGGCCTCTATTTTTCCGCCGCGCCGCGCAGCGTATTGAAACAATCGGGCCTGGCGGGTACATTTATTCCAGCGCGTAGTCCGCGTTGTAGCGTTCGTAGCTCAGCCGGATAGAGCAACGGACTTCGGATCCGTAGGCCGCACGTTCGAATCGTGTCGAACGCAAACATAATTCTTTACCAGAGTTGTTCAAAAACTTCAGCTTCTGAACAACTTCCGCTAAAAAACGCGGTTTTGGGGCTTTTAAGCCACAAAACCGCAGGAGCCAAGGGACCCGGCCTGTTCCATCGAAGCGAAGGTTCGCACCGGGCCCCCGGCTATGCCGGTGGCCGTTTAGCGCACAGTCGATTTGTTTTGGGACAGGCTCAGTTGTCACAGCCGATTGCGGGGCGGCAATGGGTACCGGAACAGACTTTGGAAGTAGCGGCTTCAAAGGTCTGTCAATGAAATCGGAAAGGAAATGAACCGCCCCGCCGCAAAACAGCGTCAAGCTGTTTTGCCTGACGTTTTGCCGCCTGCCTAAGCCGGTAAGGAAGGGTAGGCGGGGTATTAAACCCCAGTACAATGAACCGCCCCGCCCTGAAGGGCGGGGTATCTTGTAAGCGTTGCATCATTTACGAGGGCGAGTTCTGTAAGACAAGCTGCTCTGCGGCTTGCCGCTGATTGGGGCGCCTGCGGCGCGCCAATCACGCGG
>JAITKQ010000173.1 GCA_031278295.1 Spirochaetaceae bacterium
TGTTGAGGCCTATTATAACCGGATTCGTATGCATTCGGTACTTGACTATGTGGCACCTAATGTGTTTAACTGTGGACAAGTCGCTTAACACTGTCTACCCAACGGGGTAAAGTCCACCCTTCAATTCGTCGCGCAATGATTTCATAATTCTATAATCCGCCAACTGACTCTGCCTGCCGTATGGAAATTATCCGAAAAGCCGCCTGGCTTCAAGGTAGAAACGTTTTTCACAGGCCTCACCCATCGAAAAACTTTTTCGTGGCAGCGGCCCGCTGGTTACGATGGTTTCAAACAATCCGTATTTGTCGAAAGGCGGAAGCAGTATCCCCACGGCGGCAGGCTGCACCGCGAGGCGAATCAACTCGTCTTCGCCGTGTATATAGTCGGTTTCGAGTCCTTCCAAAAGGGGGTCTATGCTGGCTGTAGGCAACTTTCCGCCTGAGTACTTTACCAGTACGCAACGCCCGCCCGATACCATGCCGAAACGGTTTTCAGGCACGGCCCGGTCCGCGACCATGCCCCTTAACTGTTCTATTCCGTCGATTTCTAGCGAAGAAAAATCAGGGAGGGCGGACATAGCTTTTAAGATGTGTCCGGCATCCGTATTAAAAACGATCCGGTGTATCGGTTCGAACACGATTGCCGGATCGTGCAGGTTTACGATCTCGGCCAGCGCGTAACGGGCCGGGTGTTCCTCTATACCCGCCTCGCCCTGGTGAGCCGACTTGTACTCGTCCCATACCTCCTTTGCGGCGGCCAGCGAATGGTTTCCGTCGCCGACCGCAAACAGAAACGGCTTGTCTATATTGTAACGGTTGATCGACACGCGTGCCAGATGTTCAAAAACATCCCGTACCAGCGCCCAATCGTTCTTACGGTACAGCAGTTTGCAGCTTACGCTTCCGCCCCCCATCATCAGCGGGATATCGTAAAGCAACGGCGCCTTGACCAGAAGCTTTTCCAGCAGCGAAGCCAAAATGTTTTCGCGATCGTCTATCAAAAGCAAAATATGCGGCAGTTCCAGAGCGGCGTTCCTGCGGATTTCCATGCGTGCCGGCAACCTTTCCCTCAGCGTTTCTTCTGTGGCGCGTACCAGATTCCGCGAATCCGCGCACCAGTCATAACATTCCAGATCGACAGCCAACAGTAGGCCGCGCCGTATGCCGTGCCGTGTTGTACGTTCGATGTACGCTCCCGCCTTCCGTGGCGGGTTAAGAACCGAATCATTGCTGTAAATTTTTTCCGCATAGCCGCGCATCGTTTCATGTATGCGTTCTATCCGCCCGGCCCGATCACTCCTGTTCAGGTATATTTCAGGATAGATCATATTCAACGTGGAATGCGCCTCGCCCACAAAGGAGGCGGTATTCTCCCAGTAAGCGGGGTCTTGCGTGTACTGATCGCAGGCTATTACGGCCCATTTTTGCAGATCAACGCCTTTTGCCGGAAGTATTATTTGAGGTACCTTTACGCCTACATTGTCAAGTTGTGCGGTTGTTTTATTCATGCTGTATCCTAAACCGAATCAAGCCGCGCTACAAGGGCACAATCAGGCCCGCCTGCAAGGACGACTCCCGGCCGCCTGACGGGTATAAAGTTGCCGCCCCCCTCGTTACAAAGCCTACGGCCCCCCCCCCCCCCGGGTGCTGTCGCCCTTAAGACCCCGACTGATGTACCGCGTGTCTGTAGCGTCCCCGTCATATTAGTGTTTTACAGGTAGAAACACTATATCTACCCACTTAACCTAGGAGGCGTCTTTTTTAAGTGCCTGGCGGTGGCTGGCGGCCAACTGAATCGTCAGGCGGCAGGCCGCAAGCAGATCTTCAAGCAGAAGCCATTCGGAACGGCTGTGAAAGTTACGGCCGCCGGTGAATATGTTAGGTGTAGGGATGCCCATTTCGGCAAGACGCGCGCCGTCCGTGCCTCCGCGTACCGGTTTAAACCGTAAATCAACCCCTGCCGCTCCCGCCGCTTCCTCGATGCGGGTCAGTATTTCGGGACGGGACTCTATAACTTCCTTCATGTTGTAGTAGGAGGGCTTTGCGTCAACCACAACCCTGCCGCCCGGAAAGGCGGCCTCTACCGCGCGGGCAAAGCTTTCCAGCGCAGCAAGGCGCCTCTCGATGCCGGAACGTAGAAAATCGCGGACGATTATCTTTTGACGGGCGCTTTCGTGGCTGCCGGAACTGTCCATCAGGCAGTAAAAACCATAGCGGCCGTCCGTTGCTTCGGGGCTCTCCGTCCGAGGCAGCATGACGGCAAAGTGCGCCGCCATCAGAGCCGCGTTGACCAGTATGCCGCGCGCCGCCCCCGGATGTATCGCGCTGCCTGTAAAAGTTACGTCAACGCCGTAAGCGTTGAAACATTCAATTTCAAGCTCGCCCCCCGCCCCCCCGTCCAGCGTAAAACAGACCGTCGATTTTACCTTTTCGCGCGGAAATTCGGGCAGGCCCCTTCCGGTTTCTTCATCGGGTGTGAATATTAATTCGAGCGGTCCGTGTTTTATGTCATCGCGGGATACAAGGAATGCGGCGGCAGAGACGATAGCCGCGATGCCGGCTTTGTCGTCGGCCCCCAGCAGGGTCGTGCCGTCCGCGTGTACAATCGTCTTGCCCACCGCGTCCGCCGCCGGTTCAATCGTTACGCCGTCGCGCAGGACTATCGGCCTGCCGTCGTAATTATCCACGACGACTGGTTTTACGTCCTTCCCCGGCACATCGCCGGATGTATCCAGGTGGGCCAGAAAACCGGTGGTTTCCGGAACGGGGATTCCCGGCGGCAGGTTGGAAGGAATCCTCGCGATCAGGTAGCAGTGCCCGCTCAATTCCGAGTCTATCCCAAGCGCGGCGAATTCCGCCTGAAGTAGTCGCGCCAGCTCCCATTGCCCGGCTGACGTAGGCGTTTCCGCCCTCCCGGGGTCGCTGCTTGTCCATATTTTCGCGTAACGAACGAAACGTTCAAGCAACGCGTACTTGAGGGCCGCTTCCTCCGTACAGTCTATCAGCGGACCGCGGCATTCTCCGTTTTTCAGATTCATCCAAGCACTGCCGTTGCCATACAAGCCATCACCTTCGCATCGCTCAGCAGATTCTCTACAAGACAGTACTCGTTGGGTTGGTGGGCCGTGTTGTCCATACGGCTCCAGACGACGGAGTCTATGCCTTCGTTACGCAGAAAAGCGCCGACCGTGCCGCCGCCTATCCCTACCAGCCGGGGTTCTACGCCGAGTACACGTCCGCAGGCGGCGGAAAGCATCTTCACGATGGGTGAAGATGCGGGAGTCGGAGGTGATTCCATGCTTTGCGTAACGATCAGTTCGACCTTTACGCCGTATTCCTGTTCTACGCCCAGCCCAACGCGCCGCGCTTCCTCCAAAATCTCATTGACCGGGTAGCATGGTAGCGCCCGTATGTCCATGTAAAACACATCATCACCCGGAATCGTGTTGATGTTGGGTACATTTGCTTCCTTTTTGGTGGGTTCTACGGTGGTGTAGTCCGGTTCAAATAGACTGTCGCGGGCGGAAAACTTTTTCATCAAACCGTTCCGCAGCCGGAGCATCAGATCAGCGCCGGCAAGACAGGCGTTGCGGCCATATTCCGGACGTGAAGCGTGCGCCTGCTTCCCCTTGATGTGCGCCTTGAGCCATGCCTGATTCTTCTCGGCGATTTCTATAATCTCCCCGACCGGATCCCCGCCGTCCGGTATCAGCGCAAGGTCGCCCGTTTTGAACAGACCCCTTCGGTTTTTTAACAGCCAGTCTATGCCTAAGACGCTACCGCACTCTTCATCCGCCGCAAACAACAGTTTTAACGTGCGTTCAGGCCGTATTTTTAGCTTGATGAGGGCCAGCGCGGCCAGTACGGACGAAACAAGCCCCTGCTGGTTGTCCTCCACGCCGCGTCCTGTCAGCCTGCCGTCATTTTTTAGAACGGTCCATGGATCGCTGTCCCAAAGCGAAAGCTCGCCTGCCGGTACCACATCAAGGTGGCTCATTATCCAGAGGCACGGTGCCTCGCCGCCATCTTTCCCCGCAATCGTGCTTATCAGGTTTGGCCTTACGCCGCCTTTTGCCCGCCGGTCAGGGGCATCGTGCCGTTCCAGACAGTCCAGCCCCCGCTCCCGTAGCCACCCTTCCAGAAATACGCATTTATCCAGTTCCCCTTCGCCGCCAGAGGCCGGCGAAATAGCAGGGCGCCCGGTCAGTTCCGTCTGTAGTTCAACGGCAATGTCCTCGCATCCGTCAATAAATTCAAAAATTTCACGCTCCATAGTTACAAACCTCGTGTAATTATATACGATCTGCGAGCTTACCGCAACACGCCCGCCCGCCCGCCCGCCCGCCCGCCAGTGGGTTTAAAGTCCGCTACGCGCCCGCCAGCCCGCCAGCGGGCTTCACATCCGCTACGCGGTAGCGTCCCCAAAGCGGAGTCCGGGTTCTGCCGTCGCTCCGCAAAAGGCACCAGGCATACGCGGCTGTAAGCGGTGGGTGGTTTGATGTTTCAGGAACCGCGAATGACGCGCCCGCCCGCCCACCAGTGGGTTTAAAGTCCGCTACGCGGTAGCGTCCCCAAAGCGGGTTTTACGCCGTGCCTTCGCTCCGCAAAAAGCGCCAGGCATACGCCCGCCAGCGGGTTTAAAGTCCGCTACGCGGTAGTATCCCGCAGGCGGGCTTCGGGTTCTGCCTTCGCTCCGCAAAAAGCGCTAGGCATACGCGGCTGTAGGCGGGGGTTGAGTTGATGTTTCAGGAACCGCGAATGACGCGAATTGAAGACAGCGAATACAAGCCGCAACGCTCCCGCCCGCCAGCGGGCATCACATCCGCTACGCGCCCGCCAGCGGGTCTCAGTCTTATTCCTCCCCCAGCCGACCAAGCTCCCCCTCCCAACGTTTTACATTCCCGGTGGCGTCCGCGCCGCCTTTGCGCCCGCAAAGGCCCAATCACGGCTACGCTATAGCTAAGGAATAGGAGGGCCTCAAGCCCCGCCGCGTCTTGCTTCCTTTGAGGTATACGAGCGACAGATCGGCATAAAAGATTTTTTTGTCAAGCGGAATTTTCCCCGGCGCCGGGGCAAGTGCATAGGCCTTGCTAACTTTTTACCATGTACATGGAAACTTCGTTTTCACGCTGACTTGCGGGCGTTCAGCCATGGATCCCCGCATCGGTTGCGGCAATGGCGCTGCCGCCCCTTCCCGTCACTTACCGTCCGGATATCCCCAGGTCAACACTTATTAACTTGGCGCATTAAAGCGGCGCTGATTTGTGCGAGAAGCGACAAACCGCCGGAAAGCTCCGGAGTAGCGTCTGACCCGCCGGCGGATAAAAGCGGAAGATATTGTGAAAAACACATATTTTAAAACGCCGAATATGACGATCGTGTACAAATATCCGTAAAGAAATAAAAAAAATTGGATTTTGCTCCGGGGCAATGCAAAAATGATGCACAAATTATTTTTAAAGGAGTAAAAAAATATGAATGATGTTTCCCGGTTGTCGTTACTTTACAAGCAATATGCGGACGGAAATTCCGGTAAGGGAGAGTTTGAAGCAAGTATCTTTGAACATTTGATGAACAGCCCCAACGGACATTACGGGCTGTTTTTCAAAAACATGGATGCCCGTATAGATTTTTTATGCTGGTTTTACCCGGACTTGAGGCGCATAATAGATCGTTACGACAAGGGAGTCGCTCCATTTGGCGTTTATCTTGCCTCGACGCTTCGTTATTCACTCCGCTATTACAACCGGAGCAAACGAAAACGGGACACGGTCGAGATTGACTGCTGGAACTCAGGCAACAGCGAATTGTTTGTGTATGAACCGGAACCGGACAATGAGGCCTATGAAGGTTCCGATGCCGGTTACAAAGTAAATTCACCAAAACGTATATTGCTTGTACTGCTGAAGTCTTACTACTACGCATCGGACAGCCTGGTTAATAAAGTCGCCGCGGCAACCGGCATGAATCCTGAAGTACTGGGCGAAATGGTGGATACGCTGCGCCGCCTACAGGTTAAAAAGATCGAACGGGTACAGAAATTGTCCGGCGCCGCGCATTGCCTTTACTACCGTTGTCTTAACTATGAGAGAAAGCTGTCCGAAAAATGTGAAGACACGCACTTAAACAGTCTCATTTCGCTACGCCTAGACAGGGGCCGGAAGCGTTTGGAGAATATGCGCAAAAGACTCAAATCAATACGGATCGAGGCGACGAATAGCGAAATATCGAAGATACTGGGTCTCCCCAAAGGAACGGTAGATTCAAGGATGTCTATGATAAAAACCAAGCAGGCTATCAACAGGCTGAAGTTTTAAGGCGGCGGGCATCCTCGGACCGTTTACCCCCTCCCCCTGTATAGCTTCTGTCAGATAGATTCCCTATATGGTGGTTTCGATGTCCCCCGGAATGAAACATTTTATCCACTGTTATAGCGCTTCTACCTGTAAAACACCGATATGCCGGGGGGGGGGGGGGTACTTTTCTTAAGCAGGAGCGCTATACTAGAGTTGTTCAGAAACCTCAGTTTCTGAACAACTTCCGCTGAAAAACCTGTTCAAGAACCCGTGGGCTTTTGCCCACATTCAAATAGGTTCTTGAACAAGTC
>JAITKQ010000129.1 GCA_031278295.1 Spirochaetaceae bacterium
CAAACAGCACTCGGGGGTCTCGAGGCGGCAACTCGCAGTTCGGAGAGGGGGAATCCTGCATTAAAGCTTACGGCGGCGGCGGCGGCGCAAGCCATGACAATGGTTGCGCGAATAGCGGGGCCGCCGGCGGATCGGGAGGCGGCGGAGCCAATAATCCTGGTGGAGCCGCCGATCCAGGCGTCGCGCCGACGGGCGCCCAGTCTCTTGCTAAAGCAGGAGGGGGAGCAGGCAGCAAAGTAGGCGGAGGAGGGGGCGCGGGCAGTGCGGGACAAACCAACACCGGTGGGGAATCCCCGGCGCGCGGCGGCAAAGGCGTTTCATCGAACATCAGCGGGGAGAGCCGATGGTATGCCGGCGGGGGCTCGGTGGGCAGCCCTGGCTTCGGCAGCGAACCTCCCGAAGCTTATGGCGCGCTTGGCGGCGCAAGCGGCGCAGCGGGTACCGGAGACGGCGGCGGAAACGACGGCTCAGGCGGTTCGGGCATCGTGATCGTCCGCTGGCCGCGCACCGGCGGCACGGAAGAGTAAGGCTAAGGCAACATTCACGCCGCGCCCGGACCCCCCACTCCGGTATCCAGGCGCGGCGTAGCTCCCTCGTTAGCCAGGCGCCCGTTCCGCGTCGAAATCAACGCCTGAACCCCGGAATGGCAGCGCGGAGGTATCGTTTCCGGCGGCAGGTAGAAACGCTGCCAAACGGCTGAGGGGAACCAAAAAACTGAAGTTTTAGGGGTTCCCTTCAGCCGTTGTGGTATAAGCGGATACCGGCAAAGTTTGGGGCGGCGGTGAAAGCCAAAGTTTACGGCAAGCTGTTGCCGGCGGCGTTGTGAAACGTGTCCTTAATCAAGGACGAAATTTGCCAAGGATTCGGCAAGCTTTACGGACTTTAATTTCAGTTTAACCGGATCATTCGGAAGAAGGTCCTTTGCGCCGCGGCCGAGAGCGCACGAAGTTTCCATGCCGAGCGCCGGTATGAATAGCGCGGCGCGCGGGCCGTTTTTTTCGAGCAGGACAGCGTCCCAGACGCTGTCCTGTCTGTCCAGCAGGTATACCAGCTTCCAGTGCAGGACCGTTGCGCGGTCCGCGCGGGCGGCGGCAAGCGTGGCGCGTTCCGCGGTCCCCAGCTTTAAGAGCAAGGTTTCATTGTCAAGCGGCGCTTCGCCGCGCAGGACGGCCCGGATCTGCTGGTGCGCCAGGAGATCCGTATAACGGCGGAGCGGGCTTGTTACCTGCGAATAGATGTCCAGGCCAAGCCCCCAATGCAGGCCGGGTTTTGTGGAGAGGCTGCGGGGCCGCATACAGCGGCGGAGCTGGTACGAGCCGGCGAGCCCTTCATGAATCACGCCCGGCATATCCCCCGTCTCCTGCGTGATGTACGGGAATGGCAAGCCCCGTTGCAGCGCCCAGGCGGCGGCCGCTTCACCGGCAAGCAGCATACACTCACGCACGGCGGCGGCGGATTTGTACTCCTTCTGCGGGCTAATTTCCACCTGTTCACCATGAATCGTGATACGCACCTCAGGAAACTCGATCAGGGCGGCGCCCAGATCGAGGCGTTTTTCGACATTTCGGGAGCTGAGTTCCATAAGCGGCGCGATACGTTCATCGTTATCCGCGTCCGCGTAGGTCAAACGTGTAACGCGGACGGTTGATCTGAAAATATCAACGGCGTCTATCGTACAATCGGGGTTAATGCGGAGTTTAAAGGTGAGGGCCGGCGATGTTTCCGACAAACCCAGCGCGAAAAGAGGTAAAGCTTCCGGCGTGATCATGCAGGAAATACCTTCCGGCGCGTAAAATGTAACGCCGCGGGCGAGGGCCTCGCTGTCGGCTTCCGTACCGTGCCGCACCGAAGCGGCGGGATCGGCCACGTGGATATACAGGGTTCCACCGCCTGAGCCATCCGCCTCGAAGTAAAGCGCGTCATCCGGGTCAGCGCTCCATTCGTTGTCGATGGCGAAGGCAGGGACGGAGGTAAAATCGAGCCGTTCCTTCTCCGGAGGAGGAGGAACGGGCGCGTCCGCCGACACAAGGTTTACACCGTAGCGGTAAGGGTGCGGGTTGAAAGACGGCTTCCAGTAGCCGGCTTCCAGCAGTAGACGGTGTGCGGCGCACGGAGTTTCCTTTATGCCCGCCTCGCGCAGGCTGCGCGACCTTTCCGTCTTGCCGAGGGCGAGTGCGGCTATATCCTGGATGTACTGGGCGTCCTCCTCAAAATCCACCCTGCCGGAACGCAACCGTTCGACGTAGGCCGATCTTCTGGTGGAATCAAGCTGTTTTTCATTTTTCTTCTGCTCTGCCGCCGCGACATCCGCGGCGGGGCGCGGACTTATCGCGGAAATTGAACCGTCAAAATAGACTCCGCCGGAAAGCAGTCCGTACACGGCCCAGGCCGACGCGGGCGTGAACTCCCCGTAAGCAAGCTCGGCCATATCCCGTAGTGAAAGCTTTTTGTCCGCCGCGCCGTACTCATCAAGGCACAGCTCCCAAAGCTCCCGGACATTCAGATCCGGCTTCACGTCCTCCAAACCGGCAAGGCTGACGATCGGCCCTTCATGCAGAATTTCAATATCTTTCACGCGGACACGCACATCCCTGCCGTCGGCAAGGCTAACCGTGATTTTATCGTCTATGGCGGTAACAATGGCGGGTTTTTGTTTGTACAGGCAAAGACTATGCGTTTTTAACATTCCGGCATTCCTTTATAGGCGTTGTCGTGGCAATGTTACCGGCAAGAGCTATAACGGTACGGCGCTTCAAGACCGGACCAACAACTTGATTCGATGTAAGTGTAAGGTTTCGCACAATAATTTTACCGTCCGGTTTTTTGTCATATAGAAAGGCTATCACGGCATAGCGCGCTGAGTCTATGGCACATTCAGCGCTATTTTCAGGCTGCCATCCGCGAGCTTTCCGCCTGATTCATCGCGTTTATCCCGGAACTTTATCACGCTTTGCCCGAAAAATCCCAAGAGAATCGCCGCCGGCGCTTCCCGCGTGTCAGATGTGCGGTAGGGACAGTACCGCGGACACAGAGTACCGGGCCAAAGGCTATGTTTTTCGTGGCGAAGGCTGCGGTGGCAACAACAATTTTACATTTAGCGGACTATCATTAGCGAAAAAGCCGTCGAGTACGAAGAGCGCAAGGGATTGGAGGGGCAACCCAAGGGGCTTGCCTGGCGGAACCCCGCAAAGCCCGATTTCCGGCAAGGCCGGAAATGCGCCCAAAAACATCAAACCACCCCCTGCCTACAGCCGCGTATGGCAGAGGGCAGTACCAGAGGCTACGGTGTAGCCTCTGGCATGGAAGGAGCGGATAACACGGTAGTCAAAACCTCCACCACCGCCGCTTTCGGACCCGACGGCAGAACCCGAACTCCGCTTTGGGGACGCTACCGCGTAGCGGGCGTGAAACCCGCTGGCGGGCTGGCGGGCTTAACATTCAGTAAGGTTTTCTGTATATTTACTGAAAAACTTAAAGGAAAAATTATGTCTGAAGAATTAACAGAATATAAGGGACCGGCAACGATGGAAAAAATCACGTCACTGGCAAAACGGCGCGGTTTTGTATTCCAGTCTTCCGAGGTTTACGGGGGGCAGAGCGGGGCGTGGGACTATGGGCCGCTCGGAGTTGAGTTAAAGAATCGCATAGCCGGAAACTGGTGGAAGGAGATGACCCGGCTCCACGATGACATCGTCGGCCTTGACGCCGCGATCCTGATGCACCCGCGGACCTGGGAAGCTTCCGGGCATGTGGAGAACTTCACCGATCCGCTCGTGGACTGCAAGAAGTGCAAGGCCCGTTTTCGCGCCGACCAGATACCGCCGGAGGCACTTGAGGCAAAGAAATGCCCCGAATGCGGCGGGGATCTGACGGACACGCGCAAATTCAACCTTATGTTCAGGACACACATAGGCGCGGTGGAGGAGGAGGCAAGCGTGATCTACCTGCGTCCGGAGACGGCCCAGGGCATCTACGTGAACTACAAAAACATAATCCAGTCAAACCGGATGAAGCTACCTTTCGGAATCGCGCAGATAGGCAAGGCCTTCCGCAACGAGATCGTAACAAAAAACTTCATTTTCCGTACCTGCGAGTTTGAACAGATGGAGATGCAGTACTTTGTAAAGCCGGGCACGGACGAGGGCTGGTTCAACGAGTGGAAGAGACGCCGCTGGGCCTACTACGAGAAACTCGGCGTCAAGACGAGCCAACTCCGCTGGCACAGGCACGGGCCGGACGAGCTTGCCCACTACGCGAAGGACGCTTACGACATCGAGTACCTGTTTCCGATGGGCTGGAAGGAACTTGAAGGCGTCCACAACCGTTCCGATTACGATCTGTCGCGGCACACGCAGTACAGCGGCAAGGACTTGCAGTACATCGATCAGGAGGATGGCAACAAGAAGTACACGCCGTTCATCATTGAGACCTCGGCGGGACTTACGCGGACGCTGTTGATGCTACTCTGCGACGCGTACGACGAGGAAAAGGTCGCGGACAAGGGCAACGGTGACGACTGGCGCACCGTGCTACGTTTCCACCCGATGGTCGCGCCTATTACGGTGGCGGTTTTGCCATTGATGAAGAAGGACGGCCTTGCCGAGCTTGCGGAGGAGATCAGGAACGAACTGAGGGAAGATTTTTCGACGGACTACGACCAGGGCGGTGCGATAGGCCGCCGTTACCGCCGTCAGGACGAGGCTGGCACACCTTTCTGCGTGACAGTTGACTATGAATCGAAGGAGGACGGCACGGTAACCTTACGTTTCCGTGACTCGATGGAACAGATCAGGCTAAACCGCGCGGAACTTGGGGCGCGGCTGCATACGGAAATCAAAAATTACAGGCGTGGCGGTACCTCGTAGCGGGATAGCGGTCTGAGGGATCATGCGGCGCTGTTGATGGAAGCCGGCGGGCCGCACCCTGAGCCGTTGACAAAGAACGCGATGGCGGGTACTTTTTTTTCTATGGAAGTACGCGATCGTTATGCGCCGTCTCCTACCGGATTGCAGCATATAGGCGGGCTGCGGACGGCGCTGTTTAACTACCTCTTCGCCAAATCGCGGAACGGTAAATTTATACTGCGGCTGGAAGATACCGACAGGGCGCGTTTTGATAAGTTGTATGTTGATAACCTGTACGAGTCGTTTGAATGGCTCGGTTTTCATTGGGACGAGGGGCCTGATTCAGGCGGTCCGGCGGCCCCTTACGTTCAGTCCGAACGCCTGGGAAAGTACAGGGAACACGCGCGCAGGCTTATCGAAAACGGCCACGCCTACTACTGTTTCTGTTCAGCCGAAAGGTTGGATACGCTCCGCAGGGAGCGTGAGGCCGGGCGTTCAAATGAACAAGGCTACGACAGGCACTGCCGTAACATCGCGCCGGACGAGGCCGCTAGGCGCACCGCCCGTGAGTCGTACACGATAAGGCTAAAAATACCGCTCGGTGAAAAAACCGTTTTTAACGACGCGCTGCTCGGCCCTGTCGAATGGAAAAATGACGATGTGAGTCCCGATCCCGTACTTTTAAAGTCGGACGGCTTTCCGACCTACCACCTTGCAAACGTCGTTGACGATCATCTTATGGGGATAACACACGTTCTTAGGGCACAGGAATGGCTTTCATCAACGCCGCTCCATACAATCATGTACAGGGCTTTCGGCTGGGTACCGCCGGTATTTTGTCACCTTCCTATGGTGATGGGGCAGGACGGCAAGAAACTTTCAAAACGACACGGCGCTACCAGCATCGACGAATTCCGCAAAAAAGGTTTTCTGCCGGACGCGCTTTTGAACTATGTCGCGTTGCTCGGCGCTTCTTACGAGGAAGGCAGGGAAATCTACACGCCGGACGAGTTGTGCGCCTTATTCAGCCTTGAAAAGCTCAATAAAGCGCCCGCCGTTTTTGATTACAAAAAACTTGAATGGTACAACGCCCGGTACATCAGGATGAAAACGGACGCCGGGCTTGCCGCCCTTGCGCTGCCTTACGCCGTGCGGGATGGGTTATTCGGCGAACCCGGCAGTCCGCCGGACACCAGACAGCTTGCGCTGTTCAACGCGGCGGCGCCGCTGGTAAAGGAACGCGCCGTGTTTCTAAGCGATATACCGGAAAAACTCGCATACCTATTTTCCGAACCTCCCGTCCCGGAAACGTCTGAATTCATACCGAAAAAATCATCGCTTGAGGATACGCGGAGGCTGTTAAATCTGGGACGCAGCCTTACCGCCCGCACGGCGGGAAGCGATGACGAAGGCGCGGAAAGGCTGGCAAAGGAAACCGCGGAAAAGGAAGGGGTAAAACTTGGCGATCTGCTGATGCCGCTCCGCGTAGCGATCACCGGTTCCCGCGTAAGCCCGCCGCTATTTGGCTCGATCCGGCTGCTTGGCGCGGAAACCTGTCTGGCCCGCATAGACCGTGCGTTGGAAAAGCTTGACCGCCCGTAACCACGGCCCGTAACCACGGCCGGCTACCCTTATGTTCCCGCCATCCTCCTCCGCGCTATCTTAAAGGCTTCCTCCGCCGGAAAGAGCTCATACAATGATCAAATCGTATGGAGGCCTCGCCGCCCGGAGGCCTGTTTCTTACCCAAACAGGAGGCTTGGGTCAACCGCTAGGCGCCTGTCCCCGCAATACCGCGACGACAAATTACACGTGAGCGGTAATTTTACATTTACGGTCCTATCGTTGCCGAAAAAGCCGTCGTGTACGAAACGCGGGGATTGGAGGGGCGCGGAGCAGCGTTCGCGCAGGGCGTTCGCGCAGGGCGTTCACGCGGAGCGTTCGCGCAGGGCGTTCACGCAGGGAATGGGCGGAGCGGAACCCCGCAAAGCCCGGTTTCCGGCACGGAGGGCCGGAAACGCGCCCAAATTACATGAAAAATTTTTACAAATGTAAAGCTACCGTTACCCGTTGCACCCGTACGGACCATTTGACATATATCCGTGAAATAGCTATATTAAAGTATGGAAAACGGAAAAACAGATTTAGGATTTTCTGCCGATTCGCAGATACTGGTTGAATGGCATGAGCGTTATTCTATGGGCATTCCCAAGATAGATGAGCAGCACAAAGAGCTGCTTAGGCTTACAAATGAGTTGTACGCATCTTGCCTGAAAGGTAACGACGACGAGTCAAAGGCGCGATTTAAACTCACAATCGGGGCTATGGTTAATTATGTATCGGAGCATTTTAGCGCGGAAGAGCGGCTGCTTCAACGTGTAAATTACCCCGGGTATGCCGAGCATAAACGGGAGCATGACAGCTTTGTAAAAAAGGTTCTAGAACAGGTAAAAGAATTCCATGATGGTAAAAGTTTTGTTCCAAACAACTTTGTCCGTTACCTGAAGGACTGGATTCTTAGCCATATAGCCATGTCAGACAAGAAATATTCCGAATACATATTCAAGCTAAAAAGAGAAGGTAAACTGTAGGCCGCCGGATGTTTTGCCGTAGGCGGCAGTCTACTGGGGGTATAGCTAAGGCGTATGAAAACCATACGCGCTGTATTCCCGCCACCAAGGGAAAACGGGAGCCCTTGGCGGTTTGTCGCGCTTTGCGCATATAACGCAAACCTACAAACGCGACGAGTTGCCAGGATACTTTCTGGGCCGACAGGATTCGAACCTGTGCATGCCGGAGCCAAAACCCGGTGGCTTACCACTTGCCTACGACCCAATGAACAATTCTGTGCAGTACCTTGTAAACTATACCTTTTTTACCAGGTTTTGTTACGGTAAAGAAATTAACAACAGTGAAGCTTAGCGCACGGGTTTTACAGCCGATAAAGCCGGCTTACCCAAAACGTATACATAAACGGCGGTACGGCGGATACCCGGTATACGTTTGGCGGGGTATGGGTATGGGTACGGAAACCCATACCCCCTCACCCGTAAATGGCCGGGAGTTTGCTACGCCTCGTACATAAAATCCCGAAAAATCGCCGTTGCCGCTCGCCCCGCAAACTGCTGTCAAACCAAAGGTTCGCAACAGCCGTATGATCCCAAGCTCAACGCCGGGCGTTGAGCTACAGGCGGCAGGCTGTTAGTCCGCGTCGCCGGTTTGAAAATTGCCGGAGTTATATTTTTCAAGTATCTTATTTTGCATCTCCGCCCTAAATTCAACATTTATCGGGTGCGCGACATCCTTGTACTCGCCGGTTTTATTTTTTCTGCTTGGCATTGCAATAAAAAGGCCGTCCTTACCTTCAATGATTTTCACATTGTGAACTACAAAGCAATCGTCAAAAGTGATGGTAACGTAGGCCTTTAGTTTGCCTTCGCCGCTCGCTTTCCTAATTCTAATATCAGTTATCTGCATAGCGTACTCCTTCTATTGCAAAAGCTTCTCACATAATCATTAGTAACAAAAATATACAAGTAAGGCAAGCACCCATAGGCAGTATGCTGAAAAACTACATAACGGCCCGCCGCACAATTAAAACGCTACGTCGCCTATCCGCATATACCGCTGATTTCACCGCAAATACCTCGTTTATTTTGGCAACGGAGGTATCCTGACTGTACGCCCTGCTATTATGCGGTCAGGGTTACGAATACCGTTATAATTGGCAAGGTATTTGTAACGCCACGGCGTTCTGTAGAACGCTTGCGACACATCCCAAAGCGTATCTCCCCAACGCAATTTGTACTGGATTCCCCCCGCCGGTATCACGGACGGCACTTTGTACGAAGAAACCGGCGCAAGCGGACGCTTGCGCGGACTTGGGATATTGGCTGTAGAAGGGACATCGGGCGCCTGGATAATAAGCGTCTCCTGCTCAGCGTCAGTCGCCAGAGGCGGAAAAATTTCAGTTTGCTCCGCAACAGGGTATGGAGGCGGCGTTTCCGCCAGCGGAATTTCCGGCGGAAATTCCGCGGTCGCCCCGCCCTTTTCTGCCGAAGGCGGCCTGAGCAGGAAAAACCATATACAAAACGCGGCAATCAGAACCATGACTGAAATAACTATTATGGCGGGTTTTAAAAATTCTGCTTTTGAAGTTTTTACAGTTGCGGCGTATTTATCGGGGGCATCTTCTTTCAGAATCGCATATTCCTGATCAAAGTCGATGTCATCCAGTCCTTCATGCCGCGCCAAGGAAACTGTCAAAATATGATTGTTTTTATCTTCGGGACGGTCAAGATCGTGAGCGCTGGCCGAGAATTCTCCATTAGCGTCCAAAGAAATGAGCAACTCTATTGAAGGCTCGCCTTCCTTTTTTCCCTGTATATTTTCAAGCAGCAGAGTTCCAAGATAGGATGCGTTATGCATGGAGGCCGAAAATGCCCTGTAGAAATCAATTTGTACGTTTGTCTGGGCATCATGTGCTGTCGTAAGAACAAGACGCTTCCTTGCGACAGTATCTTCCATCAAAACAGGGAAAAACGCACCATCCGCCACTTTAATGCCAATCATAAATGACATCTGAAAGCTCCTTGAGTGACCGCCATCACAAGTGTTATATAGTTACCTATACCAAAATTGAGCTTAAAGAAGCACTGCTTTATACCCATCCGCATAAATCGGCGCTACTTTAACACCGGTACGTCAGTTTAACATTATGACCCGGAAGCGTCAAGGGATCGCGTTGCCTCATCAAAAATGTAAGCGGAAAGAGGCCCGTGCCTCGGTCCGCACCGGCTTCATCGCCGAATGCATGGTTAGCGTAAACCGGCGTTTCATTGGCAGGTAAGATCGTGAGCGGCCCGCCATCCCTTTAACGTTTCCATTTCCCCTGAAAGCCGCTCCCACTCACGCAAACAGCCGTCTAGGTCGGCGGCGGCGGCAAGCCGGGTTTTTACATCGCGGGCCCTTTCGCCTGACTTATAGACCTCGGTCATCGAAAGCCGGTTTTCCAGCGTCCGCTTTTCCGTCTCTATGGCGTCCATGCGCTCAAGCAGGGCGGCCTCGGCGCGTTCAAGGCGGCGTATGGAGGCATCCCGTTTTTTCGCCGCTTCGCGGGCGGATTGCGCCCCGGAAACGCCCCGCGCGGAGGAAGGGCTGTCCGCTTCGGAAGGAGGGGGATTCCGCCCGTCCGCGCCTGCGCCTTCGGCTGAAGCTTTCAAAGCCTCCGCCGATTCGATGTAATCCGCGTAGCCCCCGTAGTGGAGGCGGTGTTTCCGGCCAGCCGACAGCACCAGCGTCTTTCGGGACAGCGCTTCCATGAAGGCGCGGTCGTGGGATACGAATACAATCGTGCCGGTGTACGCAAGCAGTGCGTCAAGCAGGATATCTTTCGCGTACAGATCGAGGTGGTTTGCCGGTTCGTCGAGTATCAGCAGGTTAGCGGGGCGCAGCAACAGGCGGAGCAGCGCGAGTCGGCTTTTTTCCCCGCCTGAAAGGACGGAGATTTTCTTGAATACATCGTCGCCTCGGAACAGGAATGCGCCCAGCATATCGCGAAGGCGGGGGAGAATGGTGGTTGGGGCCGCCTCTTCCAGGCAGCTTAGCACGGTTGCGCCGCCATTGGTTTCGCCAATGGCGGCGCCGGACAAAGTTTCGGCGGCTTCCTGCGAAAAATAGGCGCTAACAACGCCCGCGCCATAGCTTACAGCCCCCTCGTGACGGCGATCCGCGCCGGCTATTATGCGGAGCAAAGTACTTTTGCCCGCGCCGTTAGCGCCTGCAACGAGCAGGCGCTCACCGGCCTCGATGCAGAGGTCAAGCCCGGAAAGCACCCGGTTTTCGCCGTAACTCCTGCCTATTCCTTCCAGTTTTAGCGCGATTCGGCCCGAATGTGGAGGTTCCGGCAGCTTTATCGAGATTTTTTTCAAGTTTTCCGGGATTTCTATCCGTTCCATCTTTTCCAGTTTTTTGATGCGTTCCTGTACCATCGCGGCCTTTCTCGGCTTATAGCGAAAGCGGCGTATCAAATCTTCCGAACGGGCTATCTCTTCCTGCTGACGTTTATACGCGGCGGTGAGGCTTTCTATCTCGACGGCGCGGCGTTTCTCGTAGTCCGAGTATGTGCCCGGATACCGTCTCAGCCTCCCCTGAAACAGTTCGTAAATCTCGTTCACGCTTGAGTCGAGAAAGTAACGGTCGTGCGATACGAGCAAAAACGCTCCGCTAAATTTCCGCAGCCACTGTTCCAACCAGGCGCGGCCTTCGATGTCCAGGTAATTGGTCGGTTCATCCAAAAGCATGATGTCAGGATTCTGCAAGAGGATTTTGGCAAGGGCTATCCGCATCTGCCGGCCACCCGAAAACTCTTCCGTCAGCCGCGGGAAATCGCTTTCAGCAAAGCCGAGTCCTCGCAGTACGAGCGTGATTCTTTTGTCCAGATGCCAAAATCCTGAATTTTCTAGAATTTCGTTTATATTTTCCGCCTCGGCGAGCAGGCTTTGTGTCTTGCCGTCGTCCATTTTTACGCTTTCAAGCTGTTTTTCTATCACGACTCGGCGTTTTTCCATCATCACAAAACCGGCAAAGGCGGTTTTTGCCTCGTCCCAAAGGGTTTTTCCCCGGTGAACGAGGCCGGATTGCGGCAGATAGGCGATTGTAGCGCCCTTTCCCAGCGCCCGCTCCCCACTGTCGCAGGCGATTATGCCCGCCATAACCTTCATCAGCGTCGATTTTCCCGAACCGTTGGCCCCGCAAAGGGCCGCGCGCGAGCCTGTTTTAAGTTTTATGTCCGCGTCTATCAGTATGTCCCTGCCGGCAAAGGCAAGCGATACACCGGTAAATTGAATAAAGGCCATTTTTTAATCATAGCGTTTTTAGAGGCATTTTTAAGTCTGTCCGTAAGGAAAACGCCAGCCGCGTCAACTCCGGGGGGGGGGGGGGGGTATCTGGCGGCGGGGGCCGTGCCCGTGACGTATACAAACAAGTCCACTGGGGCGGTGAGCGGACACAGGCCGGGCTGCGCCGGCATAAGCAGGCTGGATTAGCGGGTGAGCGTTTCGCTTCCCGCGCGCTTGAGATGCATTATATTGATTTAGTAAAGTGGCGTAAGTTAAAGGAAAAGGACTTAAACGACCCGTTGCACCGGTGGATGGTCTATTTTGACGAACGGAGTCCGCCGGCTCTTGTTGAGGAGGTATTGAATATGGACAGTGCGATAAAAATGACGACCTGCTTAGGGACAGTGAAGCAGCTTGCGCTATGATTGCCGGGTAAATGTCGCTTCAAACATCTGCGCCAGTTCATCCATAGACCGGGCCTGTTTCATAAGGCCGGAAAACAATT
>JAITKQ010000134.1 GCA_031278295.1 Spirochaetaceae bacterium
GCAAGTGGCACACTAAACACGCGGTAGAGGCCGTGGTCTACTACCATTTTTCGTGAGTATTTACTAATTCTAACCGCCCTAAAGGGCGGGGTATTAGACCCCACTGCGAATAAATGATCCGCATGTAGAGCGGAACAAGTTGTATCCGTTGCACGAGGTCATCGTGATAAGCATTTCGGCGCTTATCGGCATGGCTGGGTGGCGGGAATACATCGAGCGGTACGGCGAGGCAAATAAGCCCGGCTACAGTGACGCGCTGATTTATGCGAATGCGCCAACGTAGTTGGCCGCCAATCGGCGCGGCCCCAAGTTAAGCAGTGCCGCCCCGGTGCGTCTCCGTTTCATCATCCAGCATCGCCTCCTGTTCCAGCCTTACACGGTTTTCGATCAGGTAATTGATGGTGGAAACACAGTCGGAAAGCTCTTTTGCCGCGGCGAGTGTCCGCAGTTTAGCGGTATATGCCGTTGTTACCGGAATGGTCAGGGCGGCGTATTTGACCAGTTCCCCCTCGTCCATGCGGTAAGGGCGCACATCCTCCCTGATTTCCCGGCGCAGACGGGCAAGCATCGAGAAGCCGCCGTAGTCGATGTCGCCCCAGTGGTACCAGCGGCTGGCCGCCGGCATGGCGGCGGCCAGCGCCCGGAAGAAGCCGCCCCGCGCGGGGCTGAACTGCCCGCCGTGGTATACCACTAGCTCGCGGACGTTTAGGTTTTGGCGGATATAGCTAACATAATTCGCCTTGTTTTCTATCGAAAGCAGGCGGACAAGGTTTGGGGGAAGCTCCAGCCTGCCCCGCTTGAGATCCGGGGAGCTGAGGGAAGCGCCGTACCTGAGAGGCGAGAAGTCAAGCTCTCCCTCGCCGACCCGGCGGGAGTCGCCGTCTGAGTCGAAGTGTATTGCAAGCGGGCCCCGGAATTCGAATACTTCGGGGTAACGGACTATGCCGGCAAAGGCCAGCAGATCCTGATCCGCGCCGTCCTCCTCGCAGCCGGAATAACGCCGGATGATGTCGAGCAGGCGCTTCTTCACCGAGATTTCAAAAATCTTAGAATCCCCGAAACAGCGTACCGAAAATACCCGCTCCAGAACTTCGGCCCTTTCCGCCTGCTCATCCACAAACAGCAAAGCCCGAAAGAGGTTTTTCCGTTCCACATCGTCCGAGGGAAGTTTGCCCGTGGGAGAACGTTTACGCGACAAGGTTTCCCCGCAATCCTCCAGAAAACGGCGCATCCAGGGAGTTTTTATTTTTGCCAGCAGATCCATAAGCTCAAGGCTGATTTCCCCGGCGAGGGTATTTTTCGGCTTCCTGCCGAGGAAGGAATAGGCGGCGGCGATGGTATCGGCGGTATCGGTGTTAAGGGAAACCTGTGCGATGAGGTGCTTTTCTTCGCCCTTCATCCAGCGGAAATATACCAGCCCCCGTCCCGCCAGCTCCAGCACCGCGCGGTTAATTTCCTCGCGCTTTTCCGCGTTTTCTATGTTGTAAGGGCTGTAATCGGAAAGCCCCGAATCGTAAAGCCGTATCTTTATTCTTCTGGACGGGATCGTTCCCGTTTTGAAAAAAACGCTTCCCTCGTACTTGTCCAGCAGCATGGAAAGCATCTCCTTTCCGGCTGATTCAGTAGGCATAAATCTCTTCCAACGTCGTTTTTTTGCGATCGAAACTGAAGACTTTGACCTCCTTTTTTTCACGGCAGGTAAGGACGGTCCTGTCGGATTGGGGCGCAATGTCGGCGATCTTGTCGGAAGGGGCGGATAAAATTACCTGAAAGTTAAATTTTCGCAAAAGCTCTATACTGCTCACGATCCGCTCGCTGTCCATTTTGGAAAACGCTTCGTCAAAGATGATAAGCCGGGCTGTCCCTGCCTTCCTGTCCCTGCCTATACGGTAGAGTTGGGTAAATGAGGCAAGTACGGCGATGTAGAAAGGGGTCTGGGTTTCGCCGCCGGACTTTTTCCCCATGGTCCTCGACAGACGCTGGGATTCCCCTTCGCTGTTGGTAACTTCAAGGTCGAACGAAAGGTAGGTACGGTAATCGGTAAAGGCCTGCACCCGCTTCTCGTAGTCATCCCGACCCCCGGCTAGAGCCCCCCCTTCTTCCGTGATAATGGCGAAAAGCTCCGCTATCTCGTCGTGGTACTTCGCGTTAAACTGTTCCGAAAGCAGGTTGTAGCCCCCCTCAAGCAGCATGGGGTCGATGATCATGTCATGGTAGCGTTTATACTCCGGCTTGGGGATTATCCTGAAGCGGTATCGGTCTTCCCCGAAAGAGCTGGAAGACAGGGCCGAGTTTAGCTTGTCGATCTGCATTTTGGCGTCGCTGATATTATTCTGAAGACGGCTTAAAAAATCTTCCCGAAACTGTTCGTAGGCCTTGTTTCGGGCATCTTCTATTTTTGTGCGGTATTCGGGAAGCTTGTTCTCCCCCAACTCCCGACGGACGGCTTCCCAGTCATCGTTATTTTCGGTTCCCGTACCATAGCCCATCTTGTAGCGGTCGTTGTAAACCCGCCTCTGCTCCTTAAGCTCATCCCAAAATTTCTCTTTAGCGTTTTCCGAGCGGCTAAGCTCCCTGGGAAACGCCGTAGCTACCCCGCCGTAGCCTCCCCTTTCGGTAAATTCTTTCCGGTACCGGGGCTCCCCGCAGGTCTCTACCCAATCGGCGGGGTAAGTTTCCGTGATTTTGGCGCGCACTTTGTCAAGCTTGTCGTTTAGGGTGGGAAGCGTTACCGTTTCAATGTGTTTTAAATGTTCTTCTTCACTGCCCCGTTCCAAGGTATGTGTTTCCAAATCGGTATTGGTTTTTCTAAGCATCCCTTCCAGGATTTTTATACGCTCCGTAAGGGCTTCTATAGCGCTACGGTCAACGGAGGCCAGGTTCTTTTTAAGAACGGCTATTTCTTCTTCCAGACGGGGAATATGCTCCATCGCGCCGGCGGCCTTTACCAGGCGGGCCGCTTCGCCATCCCCCGGAATGCCAAGGCTTGAGATCGGGGCCGCCGCGATCAGCAGGGTTCTCAGCGCGCTCAGGCTGACCCCCAGCCTTGTCAATTCCTGACGCACCGTCTCAAGGAGGAGCAACACCGCGCCCTTTCCGATCGCGGGCCTGGCCCAGCGCACGGGATTCATCGCGCGGGCGGTGTAGTTCTGGTACAACATCCCTTCGTCCGTTATCGATGTTTTGAAATTCCGCAACTCACCCACCCTGTCGCACTTCATAACCCGCCCAAGTGTATAATCCAAAAAGAGCCGTACCCAGCGATTCTCCGTTTCAATTTCTTCCGCAAGGCTTCCCGCTTCGGCCTTGGGCGAAAGCCTTTCGATTTTTTCAATGTCCACAAGACCGGTGTTGTAGATAGCCCGTTTGGTTTTTATCGAATCGTACACATGGAGGGCGATGTTAAAATGTTCGGGGGCAACGATAAGGTAAAACTTCTGTGTGTGAAGGTAGCCCTCAATCACGTTGCGCCAGCGTTTTTCTCGAATATCCGCGGCCTCCGCGACCATGAACACCTCGCCCTGTTCACCGGTTTTAAGCCGGATCCGCCCCGCGATTGCCGCCTTCAGATCGATAACTTCCCTAGGAAACCGGTAGACGCCGCCCCGTAGTGAACGTTCTTCCGCCTCAAGTTCCCGGCGGCTCTGTTCCAGTTTTGTTTCTTCTTCTTTCAACCGTGAGGCAAGGATGTTTGAGCTTATTTTAAGGGCGTCCGCCGCCGCCACCCGCGATTTTACGGCCCCTTCACCGGCTGACACGACGGCTTCCGGATCCGCAGGTCTAAAATCGTCAAGTAGGGACGCAAAGCGGGAAACCTCTTCCCTGAAATTCAGTATCTGGGGCGCCAGGAGCGGATCAAAGACCTCCATAGGAAGCTGCCCGCTCTCTTTGCCAAGGTAGGCGGACTTCGTCCTCCATGAAGCAAGCAGCTCCGAAAAACGCCGCGATACGCCATCAAACTCGTTCGCTATATCCCGAATCTCGGTGTCATTGTCCCGAATCCGCTTTTCAAGGTGTTCGACAATCCGGGCCGCTTTGTCATTCATCAGCTGATCACGAAGCTGATCCCGTTCCTGTTGCATCTTTTCCAGGCGTTTCTTTAATTCATCAATGGAGACGAGGAGTTTTGCTACTTTTTCAGCGATCCCTTCCACTTCCGCTTTTTTGTCGCGGATTATGGCGTTTGTTTCGTCTTCCTCCGCCCTGTCAAGCAGGTACTTGTAGAGGGTTTCATTTTTTTTCTGGGTGTCAAAATTCCGGTAGGCGGCGATGATAAGGTCAAGCTGCCCGATCCGCGCCCGCAGTACCGCCTCTTCCTCCTCCAGGCGGGTATAGCTGCGGATATTTTCCTGAAGGCCGCTGACGTCCACCGTCTGTGGCGTATCGCAGACAAAGTCGGAGATGAACCTCTGTATATCCACGTTGGGATCAAAGGAAACCGCCTGTTTGAACAGCCTGCTGAAACGGCTTCCATTCAGGCCGCCAAGCTTGCCGTAAAGGTCCTCCCGAAAACTCATGTTGGTATCTGTGGTAAAGCAGGAACCTTGGGCATGGCGTTCACGAATCCATGAACGCAGGGCCGCGATGTCCATAGGCTTCCGTCCGGCCCTCGTGTCGATGAATTTATGCTCCGGAAGCCCGTCGTTAAAGCGGAAGAAAAGCCTGTTATAATCGTTCTCGGAATACACATCGAAGCAGCACCCGGCGGTAAAGGAGCATTGCTTTTCATCATCAAAGAATTCCAGCGCAATGTAGCTGGTAAATCTGCCATTACGCAGATACTTGAAACCGGAATCCTCATCGTCCCCCAGTTCACCCAAAAGATAGCCCCTGAGGGTACGGCTGTTCTTTCCGCTCGCCGCCTTGTTGAAGGAATTCCCCGAAGTATCCGCAAGCAACACCAGCTGGAGGGCGTCGATAATCGTGGATTTTCCGGAGGCGTTCTTTCCCGTAAGAAAGTTGATCGAATCAAATTCAATCACCTCGTGAATGAAGTAATGCCAATGGGTGAGCAGCAGCTTTTTTAGGATTTTCACGGGGCGTCTCCGTCGGCGTCCCCGCTGTCCGCCGCGTATTCCGCCGCCCCGCCCTCTTCCGCCATCTCCTGAATTTCGCGGTAAATATCGTTTAGACCCTGGTTTGTAATTATCGAAAGAATTGACGGGAGAATCAGTATACGGTTTCCCTCGCCGTCCCAGGGCGAACTTTCCACCTTCCTTATAATGTTGAAATGCGCCAGGGTCCGCTGGGCTTCGATCCGTTCCTTTTTCGTG
Organism: Spirochaetaceae bacterium; assembly: GCA_031278295.1. Taxonomy (GTDB): domain Bacteria; phylum Spirochaetota; class Spirochaetia; order Treponematales; family Breznakiellaceae; genus JAIRMY01. The sequence continues at coordinate 5,274 of JAITKQ010000134.1, forward strand.
GTTTCTTTCCCCGTCTTGCCCCTTTCCAAAAGCCCGTACGTGCGCATCCTTTCGACAACATCGGTGGTACTGGTGGGGATTACATTTCTATAGCTTCCCGCGTCTTCCCGTTTTTCCTCGTAGATCAAACGGCACATGTACAGGAACAGCGTGGTAAACCGGTCCAGCCTGAAACGGTTATGATCGTAGCGGCTGTACAGGGAGATAACGCCGTAGTTGTCATCCCTCTCGATACCCCAGCCGGAAAGATCAAAATATTCCTTGAACAGGCCAAAAAGACGGGATACGATCTGGTAATCGCGGGCGGGCAGCGTCATCTGCCGGGAAGGCTGGTACTCGTCGCGCACCATGTAGGTATGGGACAAGAGATAGTTTGCTAGCCGGCGAAAGTCTTCTTTGTCGCCGCTGTTAAGTTTTTCATACTCTTCAAGCATGTTCCGCCGCGCCTTTTTTGCTGAACCTCATCCGTGGAATAACATAGCCGTTGACATTGACCCGCTCCCCCCGCACTTCCACTGTATAATTCATGCCCCGCTCACGGGAACGGACAATGGCGAGAATCAGCAGGATGAAGTCCGTGTCGTTGTTGATGGGAAGCTCTTCGCTTTTCACCGTGGTTTTGCCCGATTCAAAAAAAGATTCCACAAACTTACGTATCCTTTCCGGTGGATACACGTTTTTCATCTGCGCCGCAAGGCTTTCCATCGCTTCGAATGACAGCGTCCCGCCCTCGGCGATTTCAAGGGCTTCGCCGTTTATCCTGCGGTTTAACATATTCCTGTGGTAAAAGGATCTGCCGTCTATGAAGTCCTGACGGTATGCCTTGATATGTCCCCGTAATTTCACGTATAAATCTGATTTAACAGCTTCCCGCCGGGACTTGTCGGGCAGCGTGACCGCCGCGGAATACGTCTTAAAAATCTCAAGCAGCTTTCCTTTTATACTCTGGTCGGCGGTCATCATGTATGTCATCTTTTCGATGGAGCTCTTGGTGTAGGCCCCGTGCTTCCGGTCAATTTCGTTGATGATACCCCCGATAAGAGCGTAGGTATCCTGCACATACTCAATGGCGGAAAGAATTTCCTTTTCGGCGTCCTCTTCTTCTCCGTACTTCCGCACCGCCATGGCCCGATCCCGCATCCCGCTTAAAAGCGCTTCGTCCTCCTGAATACCCGCCAGCAATTCCCGGACCGGCGACATATACCGGTAAAAAGAATCCATTGTTTTTATCGGATGGTAGATGCGGTCCGTCATCGGTTTGTACTTCTCAAAATGATTTTCCAAAAGTTCGTTTATGTTGTTCTGCTCCTGTATACGTCTGATATAGGCGCGTATGTTGTGGTAAAGGCTTTTCAGCTCGTACACCAGGGTTTCGGTATTTCGCTTCGCGGCAAGAATCGCTTCGTAGGACTCTCGCGGCTGTTCATGCGCCGCCTGCCTCAGCGCGGAATATGTGGAAAACACCAAGGAGCTGTACTCGTGTATCCGCTCGTCCCTCATCTCGTCCAGAAGCTGCATCATCCTGATCGCATAGTCCCTGGGTGTGATGATTTCGATAAACGAACCGTCCGCTGTCTCACGATCCGCCCATCCGGTCTTTACGATCCTGGCAAGGATAAGCCGCGCCTTGGTATGGGAGTTGAGGGCGCCTTCCCCCGCCACGGCGTCCGGTATGTCCGGACTCTCGTCCTCCTTTTCAACTATAAAATTCCTGTACTCTATGCGGGAGGCAAGGGAGGCTGTATAGTCGCTTACCGGTATGTTGAGGTCATGTTTAAGGTATTCGTTCAGCAGCATCAGCGCGTCAAAATATATTTCCCTGTTTCCGGAGGAGAGTATCGAGAAAAAATTACCGGGAATGAGAGAAAAAATGTTCACCGCACCACCTTTTGCAGAACATACCACGATACGGCAAAAAAGTGAAGCGCCCCGACAGGGAGGCGCAAAATTTGCGCGTAAATTTTGCGCGTAAACCTGTTTGCGTGGTATTAAACCCCGCCGGAATTAAGAACACACAAAAAAACAAAATCGGGGGCGTTTTTGAAAACAACCCTGTCAGGGCGTCCCTTTTTGGGAACATATAAGCGCGCCATACCAACGCCTTCCAGCTCAAGCAGTTTTATCTTTCGTTCCATGTCTCCGCCATAACCGGTCGAGCTGCCGCCCGCGCTCCGTTGCCGTCTAGCCCCCCTACGGGGTCCACTCAGCCCCCGGCCCCGTTTCCAAGCGTCACTGAATAGTTACAATTTGACAAACCTTTGAATTAATGATATACCGCAAAAAACACCGGAGCTTTGTATTATGCCCTCATGTTACGCAAGAGCGCAATTATCCCCCATGTTAAAAGCGGACAAAAATTCCATAGCGCTCTTCAGTGAAGCCATATCCGTGCTTTTACCGCAAAATAATTGTAGCCGTAATTTAATTTTACCATTTCTAATTTCACATACGCATATATCGACGCGAAGATATAGTTGCTTTGCGTCCTCCCGGTATTTGCGGCTTCCCGTATTCATTTCCCGCCACGTAAAGCGCCGTAACTATATTTATCCCTTTTACATGGCGGCCTTCCCTGTTCCCATACCGGCGTGTCGGCTTTTTGGTATTCAGCCGCAAGGATTCCCCGTTCATCCCTTCCCCGGCAAGAAACCGGGTGATTTGATCATGGCCGATTGCCCCGTCCGTCAATTCCGACAATCCGGTCGCTGTCGCTGTCCGGTACTTTCCAACAGACAATCACTAGGGAAGCACCGATTTATGCGAATGCGCATAAATCGGTGCTACTTTAATGCGAATGTCAACTTTGTTGACACATTTGCGTAATGAAATAGAGTTGTTCAGAAACCTCAGTTTCTGAACA
>JAITKQ010000142.1 GCA_031278295.1 Spirochaetaceae bacterium
CGAGAATTCGCCAACTATGTTGGCGCAATCGGTGCTACTTTAACGTGAATGTCAACTTTGTTGACACATTTGCGCAATGAAATGAGCTCTCTCCTTAGGGAAACGCGATTAGCGTCAAGTCAATCAGCGTTTCCCTAACCGGGACTTGGCCTGTCACAAGAGTTGACGTACCCGGCACCGCTTTAATGCGAATGTCAACGGACTCGACACATTTGTACAATGAAATGGGCCCTCTCCCCGGGTCAACGATGACGCGCAAGCGGCGCGGACTCAAGTTAATCGGTGTTGCCCCAAGGTCCGCATATATTGCCGTAAAACTGACTGTACCGGAATTTCCCGCCGCCTGCCGTGTTATCTTGACAAGCAATTTGCGTTACTGCAATATACGTAATGGGGTTTTAACAGAATGGATTTAACGCCGGTACTCATATCGTGCAAAACCGCTTCCGTCTCGATCGCGGTAACTTTTTTTCTGGGGCTCGCCGCCGCGGCCTGGGTTGCCGGGATACGGAACCGCTTTTGGAAGATCGCGCTGGACGGCATCCTGACTCTGCCCTTGGTGCTGCCGCCCACGGTGGCGGGTTTCTTTTTGCTGTACGTTTTCGGCCTGCACGGGCCTGTCGGACGGTTCTTCATACATTTTTTCGGCGTAAAAATCGCGTTTTCCTGGGGGGCGACCGTGCTGGCGGCGGCGCTGATAGCGTTCCCGCTCATGTACCGCTCGGCGCGGGGCGCGCTGGAACAGGTTGAACCGGAGCTTGTTTACGCCGCCCGCACGCTTGGGATGAGCGAGGCGAAAATTTTTTGGCGGGTAAGCCTGCCTGTAGCGCTGCCCGGCATAGCGGGCGGCGCGGTTCTTGCCTTTGCCCGCGGGCTTGGCGAGTTTGGCGCGACCGCGATGATCGCGGGGAATATAGCCGGCAGAACCCGTACCCTGCCGCTGGCGATATACTCGGAAACGGCAGCCGGCAACATGGACATGGCGGGCCGCTATGTGCTGATCATCGTGCTGTTCTCTTTCATCACGGTGGCGCTGCTCAACTACTTTGCCGGGAAAAAACCGTGGGCATAGCCGTCAGGATACGCAAAAAGCTTTCACAGTCCTTCACGCTTGAGCTTGACTTTGAAAGCTCCGCCGGCTGCCTCGGCATACTCGGCCCCTCCGGTTCCGGCAAGAGCATGACGCTGAAATGCATCGCCGGCATAGAAAAGCCGGACGAAGGTTTTATCGCGGTGGACGGCAGGACGCTGTTCGATTCGGCAAAACGGGTAAACCTGCGCCCCCAGGAACGGCGCGTTGGCTACCTGTTCCAGAACTACGCGCTGTTTCCCAACATGACGGTGCTGGAAAACATCTCCGCCCCGCCTGGCGCGGGGCGGAGCCCGCCGGAAGCGTCCCGCTGGATAGAACGCTTTGGGCTGTCCGGACTGGAAAACCGGTATCCCCGGCAGCTTTCCGGCGGCCAGCAGCAGCGGGCCGCGCTTGCCCGTATGCTGATTTCTTCGCCAAACGCGGTGCTGTTCGACGAGCCGTTCTCGGCGCTCGATTCCACGCTGCGGGAGTACATGCAGTTGCAGCTTCAGAAACTTTTACAGGATGAGGAGGGCGGAGGGGCTTTCTTCAGGAACGCGATTCTTGTTACGCACAACCGTGACGAGGTGTACCGCCTCTGCCGGGAGCTTGCCGTGATGAGCGGCGGACGCATGATCGTCAAAGGCGATACACGCGGCGTCTTTCAAAACCCGCGCTTTGTGAACGCGGCGCTGCTTACCGGATGCAAGAACATATCGCCGGTCAGGCGGCTTTCCGAAAACGAAGTGTTCGCGCTGGACTGGGGTCTGCCCCTCCGTTTGAACGGAAGCGCCGGCGGTATTACCCACATCGGCATACGCGCCCATGACTTTGTTCCGGTACGCACGCCGCACGGTTTCAACGAGGTTCGCATCAGCGTCAGCCGGCTTTCATCCGAGCCGTTTGAGGAGGTCGTACTTTTTACCAACGCGGACGCAAAAGAAACGTCGGAAAAGAAAGAAATCTGGTGGAAGTACTCAAAGTACATGGAACAGAGCATGCCGGAAAGCCTGTTCCTGCCGCCGGAGGCCCTGCTGCCGTTAAGTCAGGCGAGCCCGCGCGATCATGCAGAGACAGATTCTTAGATATCCGGGAATTTTGCCAGGCAGTGAATGGTGAAACGAGGGGGCTGGCAAGACATCCGGGCGGGCAGCCCTGTCCCTCCTTACTTTAATTCCCCCGTCAAAATTTAACCTACGAGGCCCCCCCCCCCCCCTTGCATGGTTCAAGGTTCCGATCATGGTTACCGTGCTGATGGTATCGGACGACCCGGCCGTTCCAACGCGCCTGCAAAGCGTCTTAAACGCCGTAGCCTCCGGGCCGTCGTCATTGTCCGCCGCGCTCACACGGAAGCTGCCCGCTCGCCGCAACCGTGGCCGGATCGCTACGATGTCTAAGGCCGTTCATCGGTCCCCGCGCGGGAGAGCCTGTCGTTGATCGCCACGCCGAGCCCGGTAGCGGGAGCGCGTTCCGCGTGTATGGGTTCGGCGGGGAGCGCGTCGATTTTGTGGAGAAGATCGAACAGACGGGCGGCCGCTTCGACCAGGTTGCCGGTATCACTCAGTACGAAAAAATACCCGCAACCCGGTTCCCGAAATCCCGCGGATAGTTTGTTGTTTTCGGCAAAGGCCTCAAAAGACGGACGGTCAAAAAAAAGGTAGGCGGCGTCCGCCGAAAAGGGAAGGCGGCGAATTTCCACCGCCGTATGCAGGTACAGGGCCTTTGACGGGGCGTAGTGGCTCCTCAACTGCCCCGGCGAGCTGATTTCCCCGTCCCCGCCGGCAGCGACAGGGCCGGTAAACGCCTCTATCGTTTCACGCGGTACACCGCCAGGACGCAGTATACGCGGCGCGGCACCGCTTATGTCCAGCACGGTCGATTCCACGCCTATATCGGAAGGCCCCCCGTCAAGTACCAGATCGACAGCGCCATCCAGCTGTTCCAGCACATGCCGGGCCCGCGTAGGACTCAAGTATCCAAACGGATTCGCGCTTGGGGCGGCAAGCGCCCCCGTCGATTCCCGTATTAAACGGAGCGCCCCGTCGTGGGAGGGAAACCTTATGGCCGCCGTTTCAAGCCCCCCCGTCGCCAGATCGGGCACGGCGGCCTGCTTTGGAAGAACCAGCGTCAGCGGCCCCGGCCAGAACGCGCGGCACAGAACCGAAAGCCGGTGTTTCCCATCCTCCGTCAGCCGCGAAAAATCGACAAGCCTTTCAAGCGTAGCGAGGGCGGCTATGTGTATGATCAGCGGATCAAAACGCGGGCGCCTCTTTACCTCAAAAACCCTGGCCAGCGCCGACGTGTTAAAAGCGTCGCAGCCCAGCCCGTAAACAGTTTCCGTAGGAAAAGCGACCAGCTTCCCGGCCCGTATCTCAGCCGCCGCCGCAAGGATGTTTTTTTCGTTCAGTTCAAGGCATGTCACGTAAGTACCGTCTAACGCGCCGGGCCGCGTTTTTCATTCCGGCGGAAATCAGGCTCTCGTCAAAAATAACCTTGTCCGTATTCCGCAAAACCACGGTAGAGAGGAGCGCCGCGTTAAGAAGCCCGAATTCAAGGGCCAGTTGTTTCTTCATCACCGTAACGCCGCCTGTATTGTTGGAACCGCAAGCGGCAAAAAACAGCGCCGCCTTGTGTTTTTGAACAGGCTTCTCTATTCCAAGCGAAAATTTTGCCTCGAAATACTGCTGGGTACGGTCAAAAACCGCTTTTAACGGCGCGGGAAAACCCATCCCATATACGGGAGACGCCACAATTAAAAGATCGGCCTTGTTCAAACCCTGTTCAACCGGAATAAAATCATCGTAAATACAGCCGCGCACCTTTTTGCAGTGACCGCAGTGAATACACGGTTTTATGCCCGCCCTGTATGCGTTAAAAATAACAGTACGCTTTTTTATACCCGCGCCGTCCCAGCACGAAAAAAAACATTCCAGCATTCGCGCCGTATAGCCCCTGTCACGGGGTGAACCGAACAAAATAAAAATTTCCGTCGTCATTTTTTTACCTCGATACGTTTAACGGCCTTGTTGGAAAGGCGCAGCCCTCCGGCCTTTATCCCTTTTACCGCAAACGACTGCGCTTTAAATTCCTCGCGCAGTACCTTTAGGCGCGGCTTTGGGACATAGTGCAGTGTAAAAACAAATTTTTCGCGGACATCTATATGCAGTACGTCCGTGTTTTCAGGCACGAATGAATACTCTTTGTTCATTATCCAGCCCTCGATAACGCAGCGTTTTATAAAAGCGAGACCCGTTTCTTTTTCCCTGTATATGATCGTAAAGACAATCGCGTTTACCGTTTCCTTCTCGGCAATCCCTATCCACCAGGCCTTCTCCCCTGAAAAAACTTTTTCCTGTATATCCTGCACCGTCCACGAACCGTTTTGCCTGACGACAAGAACACGGTCAAACAGCGAGGCTTCGGCCACGGCCGCGCCGTTTACCGCCGTACCCAGATAACCGCTTTCCCTGTCGTATTTAAGCACTAAATCTTTTTTTACAACTTCTTTTACGTCAACCTTCTCAAATTTGCCAACCTTTGTTTTCCGTGCGCCGCGCCCCAGCTCTTCATTGGCCTTTATTTTTCCAATAATGCCGTCAATGAACGACACAGCGTAGGCAACGCTGCTTTTCAGGTGGACGTTGATAGCCTTTATTCGCGCCCTTATCTCGTCCATTTCGTCGTGCGCCCTGTTTATGTCGTACAGCGAAATCCGCCGTATCGGTATCTTGAGTAAATGTTCCACATCGTCATCGGAAACGCCGCGCGGACCCAGCTCTTTCGTAAACGGAACAAAGCCTTTCAGCACGGCCTTTTGCACCGCTTCGGCGGTCTTTTGGCTTTCGATTGTCTTGTATATGCGCTCCTCCACAAAAATACGCTCAAGCGTTCTAAGGTGTAGCTTGTCCTGCAATTCTTTTTTTTCTATTTCAAGCTCTTTAACCAGAATGTTTACAAGCTGTTTAGCGTGGTGGCGCACGACATCCGTAACGGTCATCACTTCAGGAAAATCGTCTTTTATGACAAGCATATTGACGGAAATGGATTGTTCACATTCGGTAAACGCGAAGAGCGCGTCGGTTGTTTCTTCCGCGTAAACGCCGCGGGCCAGCTTTATTTCTATCTCGACATTTTCCGTCGTATAATCGTTAATTGATTGAATTTTTATCCGCCCCGACCTGGCCGCGTTTTCCACGCTCGCTGTCAAACTTTCCGTAGTTGAGCCGAAGGGCAACTCGCGTATCACAATACGTTTCGGATCGCTCGTATCCAGCTTTGCCCGCGCCAGAACCTTGCCGTTGCCGTCCCGGTAATCGGATACGTCAACCATGCCGCCGCAGGGAAAGTCAGGAAACAGTTCAAACGGTTTTCCGGCAAGGCAGGCTTTCTCCGCTTCCAGCGTTTCGATAATGTTATGCGGCAGAATCTTTGTGGACATTCCGACCGCGATACCCTCCGCCCCTGTCACCAGAATCACCGGGATTTTTGACGGAAAAACAAGCGGCTCCTTGTTGCGCCCGTCGTAGGATTCTATATAGTCCGTAAGTTTCGGGTTGTAAAAAATATCCTTTGCCAGCGGCGTAGCCCTGCACTCTATATAACGCGCGGCGGAAGCACGGTCTCCCGTTAAAATGTTTCCGAAGTTTCCCTGTTTATCGATAAAAAATTCTTTATTCGCAAGCACGACAAGCGCGTCCCCTATCGAAGCGTCCCCGTGCGGGTGGTACTTCATGCAGTGTCCAACAACATTCGCTACCTTGTGGTACTTGCCGTCATCCATCTCGAACAGCGAATGAAGTATGCGCCTCTGCACCGGCTTTAAACCGTCGTCGAGTTCCGGTATCGCGCGATCCTTAATCACATACGAAGCGTATTCAAGGAAATTCTTTTCAAAAATACTCTTTATATAGGCCATATACAAACGAATCATACTGTATTTCACCTTTCAGGTTAAGGCGGGCGGGATATTTTCCGGTTGTCCATAGCCGTATTCCGCTCCAATGCCATCATCCCTCCCCCAATCGCCATTAACCGTGAGGCGGCTCCGGCGGGCCCTTTTCTTTATACATGGTTTCCGCTAACATTTTCGTTATGGCAAACTTACGGGATATTCGTGTGCGCATGAAAACCATTGCGCAGACACTGAAAGTTACAAACGCGATGAACCTTATTTCCACGGCCAAGCTGCGTAAGGGGCGGCGGCTGCTCGCGGATACCGAACCGTACTTTGAGCGTATTCAAAAGACGATGGCGGAACTGCTGCGTAGCGCGGGTAAGGTGCGGAGCCCATACTTCGCCGTGGATGGCAGCGGAACAGGGCGGACGGCCCTAATAACGATAACAAGCGACAAGGGGCTTGCCGGCGGGTACAACGCCAATATTTTTCGTTATGTGCTGGATGTCTGCAATGATGTGCGAAACCCGCTGCTGCTGCTGGTGGGGAATATAGGTCAACGTTACTTTGTAAATACGCCGTACATGGTGCTTGAGAATTTTTCGTTTGCGTCCAGGATGCCCACGCTTGATGACGCTCACGAGGTGGCCGAATATGTGATTTCACAGTTTAGCTGGGGCGTGTTCAGCGAGGTACGCATAATCTATACCCACATGTACAGTACGCTGAAACTCCAACCCACCGTGCGCGTGGTTCTACCGTTTGACATAGAAAAGATGAGGCTTGCCTCGCCGGAACAAACTTTTTTGGAGTCTGAACAGCAAAAACCGCTTGACTTTGAGTACATCCCGTCGCCGGAAGGGGTTTTCGACGCGCTGGCCCCCCAGTATATAACGGGGCTTATCTACGGCTGTATGGTAGAAGCTTACGCCAGCGAGCAGAGCGCCCGTATGAGCGCGATGGACGAAGCGTCGAAGAATGCCCGTGACATACTTGCCAGACAGCGGATATCGTACAACCATGTGCGCCAGGCCGGTATAACACAGGAAGTTACCGAAATCGTGTCCGGTTCCGCAGCGCTGACGGACTAAACGGCGGGGCCCCGCATCTGAGTCCGGGCGGGGACAAGCTTATGCCCTATGCCGTGTATCTTAAGGAAGCGGACCGGCCCGTGTGACGGGGGCGGGCTTATATATGCCTGACCGCGGGTATGTTAACCGGGATTTTCCGGAGATCCGGCGCCGTGCCGAAATTCGGCTTAGGCGTTACCCCGCTTTAGTTCCCGCTGAAGGTCCGGCATGGAAGGGTGTTGAAAGAAAAAGCGGACTCAGGCCCGAGGCCGTAAGCGCTCTTGGTAGCATCCGCATATTCGTATTTGAGGTCGTATCTTTCCCGCCGCCGGCCCTGATCTCACGGTCAGCCCGCTGCCCAATCCGGTCAAAATCGCGCAATCGCGCCTTGGATATTTCCCGTCCCATGCCTCAGTTTAACACATTTTTCTAAATGCAAAATTGCTGTAAAACACCGTATATACCTTTAAATTTTTGGAAAATCAACCGATAATTAAACGATACCCTCTATACCGGGTTGAAATCGGTTGTTATTTGTATTTTAATTCGCTAGGTGGATGCTATGAGGAAATATTTTCTGTTGTTTTTTATTGTTGTTACCGGTGTCGCAGGGTCTCTGTCCGCACAGGACAGTAAACTTTTTGTTACATATCTTGATGTTAAGGGCGCAAACAGATCGCTTGTGATTACCGGTTACAACGGAACCGCCAAAACAGTTGTCATTCCCGAAAGTATTGACGGTATCCCGGTACGCAAGATAGGCGACGGGGCTTTCAAACTCAAGGGACTTACGGAAGTAAGCATCCCCAACGGGGTTGAGGCCATTGGCGATCAGGCTTTCTTTGGTAACCGGCTCGAAATGGTTGTTATCCCATTTTCGGTAAAGGTTATATCAGATTCCGCTTTTGACAGCAATATGCTGCGTATGATAACAAACGGCGATGCCCCGGTTGATGCCGGTAAAGCAGGCGCGGCGGACCCGAATTATCCCAACACGGCGGGCACGGTACAGTCCCGTCCGACCATCCGCTATGTCGCCGGGAAAAACCTGGGCCATAAGGGCGAAACCCCCAATGCCGGCGGCTTGTTAAACTATCGTAATTTCTATAACCCGCTTACCGGTTTTGACGGAAGCTACAGGCCTGTTTCCGTTTCGGAAAAAGATACGCGCGCAAAGGCGCAAACGCCGCCTTCTGACCCAAGGGTGCCGATCACCAAAACTTATTCCGGCGCGGCGGCTGATCCCTTGATTTTTATCAAAAAAGAAACTGAGGCATATCCCCCTGACGGCAAGGTCAAAAATGCCGCGCCGCCGCCCGACGCGCTTCCAGCCGGCAGCGTTTATACCGGAAAGACGGTAAATGTCATCATAACGAGGCGGCCAAACGACGGTATGCCGGAAGGCGGTATCGGGAAGTCCGCCTACAGGGGTAGGGGCCTTGAGTTTATTGTCATTCCCGAAGGAACAACGTATATTGGAGAAGCGGCTTTTTATTCTAACAATCTGACTTCGGTTAGGATTCCTGATTCTGTACGTTTCATAGGCAGCCAGGCGTTCATGGGTAACAATTTGAGTTCCATAACGATAGGCGAAAATGTTACAGTGCAGTCCGACAGTTTCCGTTACCAGTTTTCAGATTACTACCGTATGAACGCTTATAAGGCTGGTACCTACCTCCTTAAGGCGGGCCATTGGAATTATGAAGGGAATGAAAAAAAGCCTAAATTTTTAGACATCAGGTAGAATCGTGACCGGGTACGGCTGCCCTGCTTTGAAGCGAATATAGGGTAACCGCTTATACTTTTTGGAGGGGGGATTTTTTATATGAAAAAAATAAGCGCATTTACCGTAAGCTGCCTTTTTGCGGTGGCTTTTTGCGCCGCACAGACACAGACAGGCGGCAGCGGTTTCCGGCAGGAAGGCATCGCTTCCTGGTATGGCGCGGAATTTGAAGGAAGGCCGACGGCTTCGGGCGAGCTTTTTGATCCGAATCAGTTCACGGCGGCGCACCCTGATCTGCCTTTTGGTACCGTACTCATCGTTACCAACGCGGTAAACGGCCAGAGGGTCATGGTGCGTGTCAATGACCGCGGCCCGTTTATAAAAAGCCGTATCATTGATATTTCCAGGGCCGCCGCCGAACAGCTTAATATGCTGGAAACTGGAACGGCCCAAGTCATTGTCGAACTTGCCCCGCGAAACGCGGTTGCCGGCTCTCCGTCCGGCGGCGCGAATTCGGAGGGCGCCCGGACTCCCGTAACAAGCACGGCGGTCCTGCCCGATCCGCGTGAGGAGGAGGAGGGCCCGGACACAGCGTCCATCGCGGAAGCGGCCCCGGCCCAGCCCGACCAGGAAACCCGGACGGATGCGGACACGGCGGTGGTGCCGGACACGGCGGCGGAGCCGGACATGACGGTGGAGCCGGGCTCTCTAGCGCCTTCTTCTGCCGGCAGACAGGCGGGCGTAACGTTGCCCGCAAACCCGGCCGCCCCGGCCTATACGCCCCAGCAGCCGGTCCTGGCCCAGACTGCTCCCCAGACTCCGGCGAGAGTTCCGGCCCAAACGCCCGTCGCACAGCCGGCAAGACCCGGAACGGCGGCATCCCAGCCCTCAAGCTCACGGGTCCCGGCCCAAGCATCCGTTACCCAGCCACGCCAGATGGCCCCTCAAACCTTGCCGGCAAGCCCGGGTACGGCCTCCCGTTCGCAGTCCGCTTCCGTACCGCCCGGTTCAGTACCGGTTGCATCCTTTCAGCCCATACCTACGGTAACGAGGCCGCCTGCCACAACCGGCGCCGCGCCCATTATGCCCAATTCCGCAATGGTAACTTCGATTCCGTCCGCGCCGGTACAGACTCAACCGCAGCGTAACCAACCGGTATATGCTTCGGCGGAAATAGCCGGAGGGCCCTTCGTAAGCGGCAGGTACTACCGCCTACAGATAGGTTCGTACAAGGTGGCTAGGAATGCGGTAGATGTCTTCGACCGTTTGTCCGCGGCGGGTTTAAACCCGCAATGGGAGCCCTATGGCGATCTTTACCGCGTCGTGATTAGCAATGTCCGCGCGGAGGATATAAATACACTAGCTGTACGCCTGGGTAACGCGGGTTTCAAGGAAGCTATCGCCCGCGAGGAACGGTAGGGACGTAGCGCTTAATGATGGGGGTGAGGGGCTTTACGACTCGCCCCTTGCAGGATGGCGTGAAGTTTGCGAAGCCGTTCGCGGTTTTCACGCGGTAAGCAAACGGCGGCTAGGGGGGGGGGGGGGGGCTTCCCACAGCGCGGCCTTTGGCACGGGAGGAGCGAATTGCACGGCAGTCAAAGCCTCTACCGGCTGCCGGAAGAGGGGGTGGCGGAATACCGCGCTTGCGCGGGATGGAGACAGGGGGAGACTTCCCCCTACACCCTACTTATTCCTCGTTCACTACCTTCCGCCCCCGCCTACAAAAAACATGGGCTACTTTAAAGATTTGATAATTTTTATTTTTGTGTTCCTGCCCGCCGTTGTTTTTGCGCTGCCTATCGAGGAGCCGGAGCTGCTGTGGAGACAGGTTTTGGGCGGGGCCGCGCTGACCCGTCCTGTCGAGCAGCTGGAAGCCATCATGGTTGTCCGGGAAGGCGGGGTACTTACGGCACTGGGCAGCGACGGGACCCTGTTCTGGGAATACAGGGCGGGCGGCAGGCTGCTTCCGTTTATAGCGCGGTCCGGAAACGGGGCGAGCTATGTTTGCCGTAGCGATGGGGTATTTCATGCGATAAACCGCGCCGGGAGGCAGTTGTGGAAGGTGAACCTGAAGGGAAAACTCTCATTTCCGCCCCTGACCGGCTGGGATGATCGTATTTTTTTGTTTTTACCGGGGACCTTGTGCTGTTTTACCGCCAGCGGAACCCGGCTTTGGCAGGTGGAGCTTGAAAGCCCGTTCGCAATCGATCCGGTAGCGGATAAGTCCGGCGGTTTTGCCGGGGTTTTGGAAAACGGAAAGCTTATACAGGTAAACGCCTTTGGAAAAATGAATTCCGTACAGCTTTCTTCCGTGCCATTCGCCGTCGTAAGCTTGAAGCCAAGCGGGAGTCGGAGCGGGTCTGTACACCCGCGGTTTATCGCGATCCATACCGACGGCAGGCTGGAACTTGCCGGGGACGGCGGCCTTGCGGAAGCGCCAAGGCTGCCGGCGGCCCCCCTTGCCGTAACGGAACGCGACGGGCTTTTGGCGGCGCTTCTGGAAAACGGCGAGCTTGTCCTTGTTTCCCCGGAACAGGGCCCTGTATGGAGCGTAAAAACGGAGTTTGCAAAACAGGAAGGGGTGGAAATAGACTGGAATGAAAGGGGAATATACCTGCTTTCAAAAAGTGGCGGCGAAGGCTACAGCCGGCAGGGCGAGCGCCGCTGGAACATGAAGTTAAGCGGCAGCGTAACGGCGCCGGTGCTGAATGGGAACGGCGTGATGTATTCTTGTGGTAAAGACTGGATACTGTACGCTTACCGTGTTGAATACTACGACGCTTTGCTTCCGGATAAAGGGGTTTACGGCTTTCGGGCCGAGGGGACTTACAGGCTGGGGGAAGAGTCGCCGTTGAATTTCGAATTTCCGCAAAGGCTTGAGTTTTCGCTGAACATGGTAGAAGCGGTAATAAAGGCCGGTAATTTGGGCGAAATGGAGCCGGCCCATACAAAACTGCTGCTTGGGGCAGCGGCAGGCGCGGGTGTACCGGGTCGTCAAAACAGTGTTGAAAACATGAAAATTCGTGCAAAGGCCCTGCGGCTTCTTGGGCTGCTTGGCTCGCGGGAGACGGTACCGTTTCTGGCCCGGCTTTTCCGCCGGGAGCAGAATCTGTTTATCAAGGGCGCCGCTGCCGAAACTATAGGCGCCATAGGCGTCGATCCGGAAGGCCTCGCGCTTGACGCTTTTGCGGAGTTTGTGGCGCTGCCCGGGGGCTACTTGCGGGAACGACTGCTGGCGGGCATAGCGGCGGCGACAGGAAAACTCTGCCGTTTTTCAGGCCCGCCGCTATGCAGCCGCGGTATCCCCCTGCTGGTAAGGCTTGCGGATGCCGCTCAGCCAAAAAGTGTACGCCGCCGCGCCGAGCGGGAACTGGCCGCGCTATATAGCTTTTGACCGTACAGTCCGTTTAAAGTAGCGGGACAGGTTTTTCGGGAATTTGAGTACACCGCCACAAAACAGCTTAACGCTGTTTTGTGGCGGAAAGCTTTATCTAAAATGCCGGTTTGAATAGAATTGGAATCATTATGAATGCAATTTTACAATCGTTCCTGGCCGGGATATACAGGCAGGCCGGGTTTTCTGAAGCTCAGCAATACGCCGCTGATCATGTGGTTGCGCTGATTATCCTCGCGGTAGTTATTTTTGTTATTGGAAAGATCAGTTCCGTCATTTTTCAGAAAGCCTTGCCGCGTATATTTGGCAGGACAATCTGGACGGAAGCCCTGGCGCAAAGCGGTTTTTTACGCCGCACGGCGCGCATTGCGCCGGCGATCATGGTTTACCTTCTGGTACCCGTGTCGCTGCCGGGAGATGGCTGGTTGATAAAGATCGTCGAACGCGGATCGCTCGCTTTCATCGCCGGCATGTCCTCCCATATCATGGCGGGCTTCCTCGACACGGTACAGTCGGTATACCGGGCCGGCCTGGAAGACGCCGCCAAACGTACGCCGATAAAAGGTTATATCCAGCTTGTAAAAATATTTTTGTATATTATAGGCACGGTACTTGTGATAACAAGCCTTATGGACGTGTCTCCGGTCGGCATTCTGAGCGGTATTGGCGCGTTGAGCGCCGTACTCATGCTCGTTTTCAAAGACTTAATCGTAGGCTTTATATCGGGTATACATCTTTCCTCCAACGACATGGTACGGATAGGAGACATAATAGATATGCCCAAATTCGGCGCGGACGGCAGCGTGATGGACATTACGCTTCAATCCGTGGTGATTCGCAACTGGGATATGTCAATAACTACCGTACCGATTTACAGCTTTGTATCGGACAGCTTCAAAAACTGGCGCGGCCTTGCCGCTTCCGCAGGGCGGCGCGTCAAGCGTTCCATATACATAGATATGCGGTCCATACATTTTTTATCAAATGACGAGGCAGAAAACTTGTCCCGTATTCCGCTACTTTCCGGGTATATGCACCGTAAACTTAATGAAATAAACGGCTGCGGCCCGGAAGATGGCATGCGGCAGGATGATTTTATTTCAGGGCCGCGCCTTACAAACATCGGCGCGTTCAGGGCTTACATAGAAGCCTACCTAAAAAGCCTGCCGGTAATCGCCCAAAATATGCCTTTCGTGGTGCGCGAGCTTCAGCCGGAATCGACGGGCATCCCGCTGGAACTGTACTTCTTCTGTTCCGACAAGGTATGGGAAAACTACGAGCATATCCAGGCCGACATCTTTGATCACCTGCTCGCGGTAATAAAAGAGTTTGGCCTAAGCGTCTGTCAGATACCGGGCGGACCCGATCCGCGTTTCCTTGCCGGGCAACTGCCGTTCACGAATTTTTTACCGGACAAAAAAAACGAATAACCCTTACTGTGGCGGCAGCCCTGCGGCCTGCCGCGCCTGTAGGTTTTTATCCGGAGTGGGGTCTAATACCCCGCCCTTTAGGGCGCTTAGAATTAGTAAATACTCACGAAAAATGGTAGTAGACCACGGCCTCCTACCGCGTGATTGGCGCGCCGCAGGCGCCCCAATCAGCGGCAAGCCGCAGAGCGGCTTGTCTTACAGAACTCGCCCTCGTAAATGATGCAACGCTTACAAGATACCCCGCCCTTCAGGGCGGGGAGGTTCATTCTGAATTTTACGCCGCCCTGCCGTCCTGTCAAGCGGTGTTTGGCAGCGGCAGCGGCTGAAGCGACCCCCCCCCCCCCCGACCGGTGGCTGACCCCGCAATGAGGCGAAAGCGGAGGAGGCGAGGGCGGAGGCCGAGGCGGCCCCCGACCGGGGTCTGACCCCGCAAGGAAGCGGGGGAGGCGGGGCCGGAGGCCGAGTCGGCCCCCGACCGGGGTCTGACCCCGCAATGAGGCGGAAGCGGAGGAGGCGGGAGCGGCCCCCCGACCGGTGTCAGACCCCGCAATGAGGCGGAAACGGAGGAAACGGGGCCGGAGGCCGAGGCGGCCCCCCGACCGGTGTCAGACCCCGCAATGAGGCGGAAACGGGGGAACCGGGGCCGGAGGCCGAGGCGGCCCCCCGACCGGGGTCTGACCCCGCAATGAGGCGAAAGCGGGGGAAACGGGGCCGGAGGCCGAGTCGGCCCCCCGACCGGGGTCTGACCCCGCAATGAGGCGAAAGCGGGGGAAACGGGGCCGGAGGCCGAGTCGGTGCCAGCGACCGGGGTCTGACCCTCCGGTGTCAGACCCCGTTATCAGGCGGAAACGGTGTCTGGCGAGGGCGGAAACTGAAGGGCCCCCCCGACCGGGGTCTGACCCCGCAATGAGGCGAAAGCGGAGGAGGCGGGGGCTGAAGCGGCCCCGCCGACGACCGGTGTCTGACCCACAGATCACACTCAACAGGAGAATGCCGACGCCAGGGACACTAGCCCCCACGCCCGGGGTCTGACCCGGTTATCAGGCAAAACCGGATGTGGCGAGGGCGGACGCCGAGGCGGTGCCGCCGACCGGGGTCTGACCCCGCAATGAGGCGAAAGCGGGGGAGGCGGGGCCGGAGGCCGAGGCGGCCACCCGACCGGTGTCTGACCCCATTATCAGGCGAAAGCTGAGGAGGCGAGGGCGGGAACTGAAGGGTCCCCGACGA
>JAITKQ010000127.1 GCA_031278295.1 Spirochaetaceae bacterium
ATAAAGTTGATGTTTTGCCTGCACGCTTTGGCCAGGGCGCGGCTGGAATAGATATGCTCCATGGCGCCGTACAGGACGATGCTGAGCAATACGACTATATCGCAGGGCGGCCGCCCATCCTTCTTTTTCTCCGCCCGCCTGCCCGGATGCGTATCCTTCCCTTCCGCTTCGATCAATTTCCCGGCGCCGCGCTCCGCCGCTTCGCGTTCCCGGTCGGCCTACTCCCTCCGCCGCCGTTCGCAGTATGCGTTATACACCTCGTAGAGGGGGTTCAAATCAAGCCGCTTCAGGAGAAACACCAGAAGCCGCACCGGATCGTCCGGGGGAATTAGTACGCCGACATCCATCGGCAGACACAGTTGATTCAAGGCAGAAAGGGCAATATAGTTTTTGGCGGGTATTGTTTTCATATACCCGGTATAGCAGCCGGGGGTTACATTGGAATTCCCCCGGCTCTTTTTTGTCGTTAGGGTCTGGTCGTCAGGGCACAACCGGTCTGAAGCGGGCCGGCGCCCTCCCGCCGAATCGGGGACTTCTTTTACAGCCCCGCGCCCTCTGTTACTGTTTGTTGTTCCCGTATTTTTTGTTGTAATCCTCAAGCATTTCCTTGCACTTTTGGACGAAATCGATGATCGTTACGTAACCCGCCATGGCGTCTTTACCCATGTCGTCAATAAAAGCGCTGGCGTCCGGCGGCGTCGCCTCAAGGTAATAGCCCAGGATCTGGGGGTCCGCAAAGCGTATGGTTATGCTGTTGGAATCTGATTTGGTGTGAACGCTGCTTGAGGAACTTGAGGAAGAACTGGAACCGCTCCCGCTGAAACAGAGACAACCGCCGCCCCGGGATGTATGGCTTTCCATTGCCCGGGCGTGGTTGTCCGAAATACTACTGGAGGTAGAAAACTTTACGGTCACGTCCCGGGCGACCACGAAGGCCGTGGGATAACAGGGAAACAGACAATCATTCATGGCCTTAAACCGGGCGCCGTCAAATCCGTCATACGGGCCTGAAGGCGAGAATTTTTGGGTGGTAACATTACACATATCCCGGGAAAGCAGAAAGAGCCCGGGATTAAACCATTCCCGGCCAATACCTACCTTTGCCAGGGACAAACCGATTTGTATTTTCATATTTTTATCCTGGGTAAAGCTGTCATAGGCCGATTGGCTTTCTTCCTTATTTTGGTTGTAACCGCAGAAAAGAAAGTTTACCCCGCAGGTGGACTGGGATGCGGATGCCGATTTACTGGTGGCGCTGTCCAGGGAAGACGCGGCGGTTTCCATGATTATCTGGGTGAAGCCCTTGGGAATCTTGTTGGGCGTCAGCATATCCTTGCTCTGGCCGCCTCCGGCATTTCCCTGAACCGCTTGGGCAATATTGATTTTGTTCGTCATGCCATTAATTTCGTCGTTCACCGAATCCAGGCGCGCTTTGAGGGGTCCCAGCAGCGGTGCAAGGGAAGCCATGGCCTTTAATATACTGGACTTCATCGCCGCATCGGCAAGTTCATTGCCGGCGTTCACCAAGGCCTGTTGCTTGCCCATACCGTCGCCGATTAATTTTGACAGGTCTTCGATTAAGTTTTCCGGTGTTTTCTCTTCGGGTATTTTTATGGCACCCGCAAGCCTCCCCAACACGGAGCTGTCCTTTCCAAGCTGCAAGGCGGCCTGAAACACCGTCTTTGCGCCGTCCCCATAGCTTTTCACCAGGCCTACGGAAGCGGTATCCATACCATCCTGGGCCGCTTTCAGCTTTTCCCTCGCGTCCTCTACCGTCTTGTCACCGGGGACGGCGGCGGTGATCTGGTTTATTTGGGCAACCAGGTTGTTCCGCTGCCGGGTAAGGACGACCAGGGAGTCGGCAAGCGCCCCGGGGCTTTCCAGCAGATCGACCCCCATAAAAGAATTGTCCAGAAGTTCAAACCAGTTTTCCGGGTACAGTGTTACCGGATAGATATATCCGCCGTCGGGGTCCTGCTTCCGGGTGTTTTCAAGAGTCTCCCGGGCCTCTTCCAGTTCCGCGCCGGAACCGCTGTCCAAAACCCCCTCAATGATCTTCATATCGTTTGGGGAAAAAACCGCCAGTATCTTTCCCCGCTGCCCATTCAACCCCTCGCTATACGTTTCCGCAACCGTCTCGTACCAAAGGAGATATTCATTGGTATACTTTTTGTTGCTTTCGTCGTTGTCGCCGTGATATTTTTCCCGCAGTTCGTCCTGTTTGTCCGCCTGCAGCTTGACCCACTTCTCTTTCATGTCCACATAGGCGTCGTAGAGCCGGTAAAATACCTGTTGGAGGGTATGCCCCGTAACAACGCCGTCCCCAAAATCATAATCATAGGGGGTCATTAAAAGTTCCCTCAGCCGGGTTTTGGCCTCGGCGATTTTCGCGTTCAGCTTGGGGGTCAGGATGTCCAGAGCGGTCCTATACATCTGGGGTAAGGAGCGGCCGTTATCCGCGCCGGTCATGTGGCAGGCGTCAAAGAGTTTGTTCGCCAATTTCGATTCGTTGGCCATCACCACCGCCGGTTTCGGCCCATGGTT
The DNA here is from genome assembly GCA_031278295.1 of Spirochaetaceae bacterium. Classification (GTDB taxonomy): domain Bacteria; phylum Spirochaetota; class Spirochaetia; order Treponematales; family Breznakiellaceae; genus JAIRMY01. The sequence continues at coordinate 2,545 of JAITKQ010000127.1, forward strand.
CTTGTAGTCGTAGCTGTAGTTTTCGGGCACCACGGCCATGCCGGGCAGGGTCATACAAAAAAACTGATTGTTGTTGTCTCCTCCGATAACATCGTCTACCGCCTTGTAAAACTGGTCGATAAAGGGCGGCGGTGGGGGGGCATTCTTTACCGGCTCTACCGCCGCCGAACTGCCGCCGGAATCTCCGTCTTGCTGTTCCGCAATATCAGACATATTTTTCTCCTCTTCATTTTCGCCGGAATTCCCGTCTTGTTTGTCAGACATATATGTCCTCCTTACGTTATTTTTTGTTCCCCGGCTACGCGGCTTTGCACAGCCGTATCAAGGGAACGTTTTCACCCGTTTAATAAGCCACTCACTTCCCTTTTAAAGTCCTCAAATTTACCGGGATACAGCGTCCACAGGCGGGGGCAATCCTTCCATCCCACGACCAGCTTGTGGGTTCCCACCCGTTCAATAGGTATCTGATAGGTTTTGCATAAAGAGGCCGTCAATTCCGCCGCCGCTTGAAGCGTTTCGGCGGTGAAATTCCCCTCGGTGGTGTCCAAGGCGCACATCTCAATGCCTATTGCCGCGTTGTTCGAGGAATTCCGTTCCGGATCTTCGGCGTATTTGCCGAAGACCTCCCGCGCCCAATCGGTGTAGATTTTTTTACTTTTAGGATCAATTTGGGACGAGCCGCAATGATAGGCCACATCGTCATCGGGGATAAACCGGTAAACCGCGCCGCTAAGGTCGATACAGTAATGGGCGGAAGCGTATGTTTTCCCCGCGCATTCGTGTTCAAAGTAGTCCCACACTGCTAACGCCCCCTGTCCGGCTCTGCCTACCCAATGAAGAATGACGGCCCGTTTTTCCACAAGTTTTCTGCCCCGCGGGTGGGTATAATCATTTTCGCTTAGAAACTTGTCTATTATCGTCACGTAAATCTTCTATGAACAACATAATACAACAGTATGTAGACTATGTCTATGCCCCGCAGTGAGAAAAGCGAAAAAGTAACCGAAAAGTATGGTTTGAGACAGAAAGAAAATGTAACTCAAATTAAAGGCATCCGAAAGATGCCCGGTATCAGGAGGATGCCCAAATGGGGTT
>JAITKQ010000130.1 GCA_031278295.1 Spirochaetaceae bacterium
TCGTTAAACAGGAGGGTGAATACGCTGTCCTTGTACTCGCGGTTTATGCCCATGGGCCTTAATATAGTCGTTCGGGCGGCTTATCAAGTATTTTTGTCCACCAATGAAAGGAAAAGGGCCTCAGACACACTTTTTTCGAGGGGCTGGCCCCTGCCGTTTATATACTTTCAGTGGTTTTGGAACAGCCTCAGTGAGCAGTGCCTCACTCCTCACTCCGCCTTGCGGCGGCCTCACCCTTTACTCCCTGTCCTGCGGGATCACTATGCCCCAGGCGATGAATTCCGCCTCGTTCTCAACGGAGTTGACCTCTATCGCTTCGGTCAGGTGCTGCTTTTCGGTGTGGTACTTTTCGCCCCTGTAGAGGGCGGCAAGGTCAACGGCGTTTGCCATCTGGACAATATCCGGGCTTAATACCCGGTAGTAGATGCCAAAGAAGGGCAGTTTTCCGTCCTTGATCTCATCGCCCGACGCGTTCTGCCAGTTGGGGGCGCAGCCTTCCAGGTATTCGATGATGACTGCGCCCCGTCTTCTGTTGCCGTTAAAGACGTTGACGGCCCGGACTATCCCCATGAAGGCGAAACCCCAGCTTACGTTGCCGCCTTCGCCGCCGTCCGATTGCCCGTAGACCGTGTCATCGTAGAGCACAAAGTAGTCGTCGTCCGCCGGCTTGTCACTTCCCGATTCGCTTGTGTACGTCTTGTAGGGTTTTTCCGCCTTGGGGAACAGGCTCTGCTTCCCGCTGTCCTCCACCATTTCTTTAAAGTCCGTGATTTTGCCGATACGGTAGCCGTCCAGCCTGCCTATGCCGGCGTAGTGGGAGTACCACACGCCGCGCATGTCGGCCATGATTGCCTCAAAATCAGGGCTGCCGGGCATAAACGTATCAGTCTTGTCCGCGCCGCCAAGTTGCCCGTAGGTGAACAGATCGCAGGACGCGGACAGAAGCACGGCGAGGAGCAGTACCAAACCGGCGCGGCGGCCCGTTTTTGCGGTTATGGGCGCGGCTATAGCCGCGGCCCCAGCCGCCATCTCTTTCTTAGCCCCCATCATCGCAAGGCCGGCAAACCGTCGTCGCCCATACGCCACACGCTGTTAAAGTTCCATTCGAGGACGGTATACGCGGACTGCGCAGGTTTCGCCACGCACTCCTCGCCATCCTTGCCGGCGGCGATCTCCCCGGTATGGTTGTCAAGGGTCATGCCGGACCAGGCGATATTTTTTGTGAAGACGCCTGTATCCTGTTCCGCCGGGGAACCCGCGCCGGCGATCCGGTAGACGTTCCAGGACGCGCCTCCGGCTTCGGCGGAGTCCTCGCCTTTGACCTGAGCGTTGAGGGCGGCGCAGGCGCTGATCGTGGGGGGCTTGTTAAACTCGCCGGTAACGTACTGGGCACCGGCGATGCCGCCCGCGTTGGCGGCGATCATCACGCCGATGCTGCCGCCCAGGTTCTCCGTACCGTCCCCGGCGACACGGGCCGTGACCGCGCCTGTCGCGTAGCAGCGGGAGATCAGCGCGCCGGCGGCGTTGGCCCCGGCCACCCCGCCGGCGAGGGCCGCCTTTGAGCGGGATACGGCCGTAACCGTCGCTGTGGAATAGCAGTCCTCGATGGTGGAGGGCGTACCCGTTTCACCGTCAAGGCGTGAGTTGTAGCCCGCGACCCCGCCCGCGTAGGGCAGGTGTCCTCCGGTGGCCGTAACCGAGCCCTCGGCCCGGCAGCGCCTTAGCACCGCGCCGGAATAGTTGTAGCCCACCACGCCGCCCGCATAAGGGAAGCTGCTTGTCGCGCTCACCGTACCCTCCCAGCTTGACCTTTCTATCAGGCAGCCGCTTTCGTTGGAGCCGGCAAGTCCCGGAGAGCCTGAGTAGCCGGCGATGCCGCCCGCATAGACCATGAAGGTATTTGCGTCGTCCTCGCCCGACAGCGGGGCGGTGAGGGTGATCGTGCCGGAGGCGGTGCAGCCGCGTACCGTGGAATAGTTACCCATCATGCCGGCTATGCCGCCCGCCGAATTGTTGTGGGCGTTGCCTGTCAGCGTGAAGTTGACCACGGCGCGGCAGCTTTCGATCAGCGAGTTGTACACGAAGGCGGTTATGCCGCCCACGCTGCCGCCGGTTTTTTCCGCCGTTACGTCCACGGCGAGGTTACGTACAACAGCGTCGTCCAGCGTATCGAAGAAGCCGCCTGAGCCGCTTGTGATCGTGATCGTATGGCCACCGCCGTTAAAGGTTCCGGTAAAGGGCCTAGAGGCCGAGCCGAGCGGCGTCCAGGCGGTCAGCGTTACGTCCGCGGTAAGCCTGTAGTTGCCGCTTAGCGGGTGGGAGGTGTACTTGCCGATTTTGGCGAAGTCCGCCGCGCCGCTTACCTCGATTTCGGGCCCTTCCTCAGGAGGCTCCTGCTCGCAGGCGGTGAACACGAGGGCCGCCAAAAAAATAGTGTTCGTTAAAAAATTTCGTATTTTCATAAAATATGTCCCAATGACCGCACCGCCGCAAAACAAACAAAAAATTACCGGATTTCATTATTGCCGCAAGCTCCATTGTTTAAAACGCAACGCTTACCACACGGGATAAGGAAGCGCTCAGATTACATTTCCCCGGCTTCCGGCCCAATGCCCCCTGACACATCGCGCCAGGCCGCCGGCGATGCCAGTCACCGTGCAAGCGGTGACTGGCATCTTTTTTAATCAAGATCAGCCGTATACACACCCTCGCCGGGCCAAGTCTCGTGGCCCGAGTCGTGCAAGTAGTAAGGCCCGGTTAGCTCGGTGTTGAATTCCTTGTAGTAAGGTTCCGGGTCCAGACCGAGGAAGTAGACGATGTTCTCGGGGGTAAACTTGTCTATCGCTTCCTCGTAGGTAACCGTTTCCGCGTAGCCGCCGTACTTTTTGCCGCCGCCCCACTGGTTTACGATGTCTGATTCCACCCTGCCGCTCTTAGTTCCCAGTCCCTCCGGCTTTATGGCGCCGGTGCCCCAGTAGTAGACCGCGCCGTAACGCTTCTTCTTGCCGGGGGTTTTGTCATTGTACGTTAAAGTCGACGGCACATGGCCCTCGCGGTACTTGATCACGAAGACGCCGGCAGGGAGTCCGAGGCAGTTTGCGTGGTCCTTGATCTTGTCCGGGAAGGCGCCGTTCTCGCCATCGGGGCCCAGATCGATAGTTTCGTGGTACACGATGTCGCCTAGGTAGTTGTAACCGCCGCCTGCACCGAACCCTGCACCGAACCAGTACTTTGCCGTTGTCGGGGTGAAGCGGTAGTAGTCGCCGTTGCCGCCGCAGTCGTGGTAATTCGCGACGGTTTGCTTCTCGCCTTTGTCATTCTTGTTTTCGTAGAAGTATGACTGAACCGGCACGCTCGTCTTTTTTGTGCCTACCGGGCTGAGCGGGGTCTCGCCCGAAGCGTTGGACGCGCTAACCCAGACCCAGTAGCGGGCGTTGTCGGGCAGGCCATCTGTTCCGGTGGGGTAGCCGGTCAGCTCCGTGCTGGTCGTATCGTCGTCGTACGTGCCAAGAAGGATGCGCTCCGTGTCCGGTGGCATGTTGGGCGCCTTTGTGGGGTCCTTTGTTACATCTATTGTCGTGGACATCGTGCCCACATACACCTTGTACGATGTCGCGGTGGCCCGTTTGTCCCACTTTATCACCAGCTTGTGCTTGCCCTTCGTTATATCGGGTATGTCGCCTGTGCTGTACTGCATATCCAGGGTGGGGTACGTGCTGCCGTCGCTCTTGACGGCGACCGGATAGATGCCGGGCGCTTTGCTGAAGAACGGGGGGGTGAGTGTTACATCGAATTCAAGTATCCTGCGAAAGGCAAGCCCGGCCTCGTTGCCTACCCTGATACGCGCCGAATAATGCCCCCAGGCGAGGGGCCCGTCGTCGCCTTTGATCAAGAGCCTGGCCTCCGCCGGATCGTCACTAGGCTCGATTTTGAACAGGCGGTTGTGGGTGTCACCCTCGCCCTTTACTAGCGCCGCCGTCCAGGGGCCGGCCTCCTCCGGAAAGCTGATCGTTGTAACGGTCGCGCCCGCTTCTACCAGTTCCGTACCGACTACAAGGCCCGGCTCGGAAAAGATCGTCTGTTCCTTCAGCGCGGCCTCGTATTCGGGATCGAAGCCCCCCGGCTGCTCCGCCAACGGGCTTTCGCAGGACGAGAGCAGCAGGCCGAGTATAAGGGCCGCCGGAAGAAAAGCCTTTTTCATATATGCCTCCTATAATAACAAAGCGAGGAAGGCCGCCCGGCCTTCCCCGCCGCGCCGCCCGCGAAAAGCAGGGCGGCTTTGAAATATACTAAACTAGCGCAGGACCGGATAGCCGTCCGCGCCAATTACCCAAATGGCGCCAAAGTCCCAGCCGTCAAAGGCCGCTGGTCCCTCGCCAATGCTTTCGCCGTCGAGTTCGTTGGGTCCAATATCCGGAATCCACACGGGCGATATAACCATATCGCGTTTACCGTAGTTGTCGTCCAGAATGCCCAGTCCATACGTATTTGGGGCACCTAAATCACCAACGACACGGTGTAGCAAGTACGGGGTAAGGCCGCTTGTTACCGTGCCGGTTATCCGCTCGTTCAACGCCACAGAGCGCGTAACGAGGGGGGGTATCTTTGAAGTGGCATCAATGTAGTAATTCACACCGGCGATGCCGCCGCCCGCCGCGCCGGGATTAGCACCCGGTTGGTCGTAGGGTAATGGATTGCTGCCCACAGTAACAGAAACATTACCGGTAGCATAGCATTTAGAGACAACGCTACCCTGAGCATTTGCCCCGATCAGGCCGCCCGCCCATCCGTATTCGCTATTGGTTGTTACCGTCGCGTCTCCCGTAGCGTAGCAATTTTCGATGTTGGGCGCCGGGTCTGTTGTAGCCGTAGGAATGGAGCTGTACCCGGCAAGGCCGCCCGCGTAGGGCAGGCCGTTGGCCGTGGCTGTCGCCTGCACATTGCCGGTCGCGTAGCTTTGGGTAATCCGGCTGCCGGAGTATGTTACCGTTACGCCGCCCGCCGCTATAAACTTGGCGTACTCGGCGGGGGTCCCGGTAAAGTCGTTGTAGCCATAGTTATACCCGACCAAGCCGCCCGCGTACGGATAGGGGGAGGTTGCGCTGACCGCACCAGTGGCGTAGCTGGTTTCTATCACGCTGCCGCCCCCACTGCTTGTGCCGTCCCTGCCGCCCGAATAGCCGACGAGGCCGCCCGCGTAGATCTGCCATAGGGTGTTGACGGTGCCATCCCATGCCGCGCTGAGCGTTATATTGCTACTGGCCGAGGCATCCGTTACCGTGCTCTGCTGGATGTAGCCAGCGACGCCGCCCGCCGATGTGTTGTATCCGTAGCCGTTACCGATTATGTTGGCGCTGCTTGCGGTATTGTTGATGTTAACGTTAAGGCCGCGCCCGACCGCTCCGCCAACTTGCGCGTACGTCTGTAGGCTTATCGCGTAAACTATTGTGCTTGCATTAACAGCCGTGCTTGTGTCAATCGTAACCTCGTTAAAACCGCTCTCTTCCGCATAACCGGCAACGCCGCCTAATCGCAATCCATTGTCTTCCACGTATGTCGGATCGGGCGGCATATCGGCGTTTGCGGTGAACTGTCCGTCTACACTAACGTTTCCTACCCTTGAACCAACAAGATAGCCGACGACGCCGCCAGCGTTCATATAGGCTGCCTTTTCGTTGGTATACACGACTTTGAGATTGGCCGCTATAGTGATATTGCCGAAGCCTGTTCCAGCTTCCGCATACCCCGCGACCAGACCCACGTTGAACCCGTTTGTAACGGTGGCAGCAACGTTGGAGGACACGACATCAAGACTGCCGTTCACGGTGATGGTGTCAAATGCGGTGCCTGTAGCGTGTCCAACCAGGCCGCCCACGTATTGGGCGGCGGTGTTAACAATGCCGGCAGCAAGATTCACCGTCAGGTTGTTTATGGTTGCGCCGCTTGTTTCCGCAAAGATACCGAGGTAGTCGCTACTTGCCAAAGCACCGGTATCATAGCTGTCGATCGTGATCGTGTAACCCGCGCCGTTCAGTTTGCCGGAAAAGGGGACTACCCCGGTGTACGGGCCGCAAATAGGCGTCCAGCCTGTCAGCGTCAGATCGTTGGCAAGAACATAGTTGTCGGTGGGAGCTAACTCAATATCCGCCAAATCCTGTTGCGTGTAGATGGGTGTCTGCCCCACACTGACGCGCGATGCCGACAGCGCCGCCTGTTCCGCCAGCCCGCCGTTACCGTTTGTAAGGTCCTCGCAGCCGGAAAAAACCAATGCCCATACAGCGATGAGCAAACCGAGGGTAGCGCGTTTAAGCGCCTGCCCTTTTAACTTAGAAAAAGACTTCATAAAAGCCTCCTATGTATTGGTGACGGTTCCAACGAACCGCCTCTATAGTCTACCGCAACGCGGCTTTCTATATACTGTTTTGTACGGAGCATCTACGGAATAATACTCCATTGGCCGACCGATCCGGCAATACTAGAGGTAATAATAATGCTAAGAGTTCCCATAGCGGCGTCATGCGTGTCGTCATAATATGCCTTTAGGGAGTTTGCGATCTCTATTGAATGAACATTAATTCCCTCACTTCCGCTCCAGTTGGCATTTTCTCCCGCTGCCATTGTGCCAAAAATGACACCGCCGGTTTTTTCAAAAGTCCCATTAGAGTACAGCATAAATGCCGCGCCCTTTTTCGATGCCGTATTACCAGCAATGACGCCATCGGTCACAGAAAAAGTCCCGCTAGCGGCAATCGAAATACCGCCGCCTATAACTGCCGTATTTTGTAAAACACTTCCACCATCCATTGTAAAATACTTTGCGTATACCCCGCCGCCTTGACTATTTGATGTCCCGGGTGCTAACGCTCTATTTTCCCTGATAATGCCTCCGCTCATCGTGAGTGTACCCGCCGGATTTGCGCCTACATAAACCCCGCCCCCAAAGGCATTACTGCTATTGGAAGTATTTCCCGCTACATTGTTTTCTATAAGTCCTCCCGTCATCAAAAATGATCCTCCATTAAAATTTACCCCGCCGCCGTGCCCCCCAGAGGGAGTCGACGCATTTGCGTCTATCGTGCCGCCTTCCATGTTGAATAAACCCGTCGCAACGTACACTCCGCCGCCCGTGGTGGCGCTGGTTGTATTCCCTGTTATCCGGCTGCCGTCCTTCATCGTCAATTTACCCAGTTTGGAAGTGGAAGTATCACCCACCGCAACCAACGCCTTGTTGTTTGAGCTATAGCCCTTAAGCGTGATGTTTTCGCCCAGGATCAGGTGGGGAATATCGCTATCGTCTGTACTGCCGTACACGGTGAACAGCGCGCCCGTGTCCGTTTTTGTTACCGTCCTCGTTTCGTCCAGGCCCAGCAGGGTAACGGTAAGGCCTTTGTCATTAGCATCATTCCCTGTAGAACTGGAAGCCCCCGCCCCGGTCCCGATGTTAAAACCGGTCGCAACGTCTATATCTTTGTTCAGCACGATCGTGTATTCGGTTCCCTCCGTATCGTTGTTCGCCTTGATCCACGCAAAGGCCTTGTCCAGTATGGTGGTTCCTGCTGTATCGGTTAAATTTTTCGGGAGGGCTTCGTCATTCCGGTAAAGCCCGGCCGCCGCCACCTTTACGGTAACCGCGCACTCCGCCGTCTGGCCGCTGGTCTTCGCGGTCGCCTTGATCCGCGCCGTCCCCTGCCCCAGCGCCGTTACCTTGCCGTCCTCCACAGACACCGTGGCCGGCTTGTTCGATGTCCACCACGCTTCGGCGCTCTCCCCATCAATCATCGCCACCAGCGTTTCCTCATCCCCGCTGGCCAGCGTCAGCGTCGTATGGTTCAGCGTCAGCTCCGCCAGCTCGGGCCACTCCCAGTCCTCCCCGTACTCCTCGTCCGCGAATGGGTCAGACGGGGAGCTGCCCGCGGCATTTTCCGGGTTCTCGCAGGCCGAGAATATCCCAAATGCCGCCAGCGCAAGCGCCGCCAGGCAGCCCAGCGCTATCAATAGTTTTTTTGTTTCCATATTTTACGATTCCTCCTGTCTTTTGTTGAATAAAACGCTAAATATTTTACCGCCACCTCCGCTACGGACGGACGGCGAAAAAAGGGACGGACGGGAACGCGACGCGCTCCTGTACCGGCCCTGTTTCTCCAAGAAATGATAGAAATGTATGTGTCTTGGCCGTAAAAATGCCCTTTTACGGCTTTTCGGGGTAAATGTCTTACGACGCGGTAAACCGCGGGGGGGGGGGGGGGCCGATGGTGGACGGCGGGCGAGTCTGCCACAAAGCGGGGTGAATGGCGCCTGGTGCGGCCGTCCGGCGGCTGCGAGTCTGCCGGTGGTATACCGCAAGGTGCGGTAAATGGTAACAGTTGTTGGCAGGCGGCAGGCGGCGGCGCCTGCCGGCGGGGGCACTACGGAAACTTTGACGGGGTGCCGTGTGTGGAGATAGCTTTTAATAGAAAACCGTGTTTTAGAAAACATCGTCCCTTCGGCCTTTAGCGGGCCAGCGCCGTAAACCGCTTAGCGGTTTAACGAATCGATCAAAACGGGCAAAGCCCGCCGCATATAAACCTGACCCGACTTATGGTCCGCCGGTCTCCCCCGCGGCCCAATCACGGTTACGCCATAGTGAAGGAATTGGAGGCCAGCCCCCCGCACCTTGCTTCCTTTATAACTACGCCGTACAGTGTACGCTTAAAGAATTTTTTTGTCAATAGGGCGCGTTGCCTCATCAAAAATGTAACCGGAAAGAGGCCGTGCCGCAAATTGAAAAAGTAAGGGCAAATCAAGGCAGACTATCCGGTAGCGGCAGCTATCGGAGGTCAATATGGGGTTAAGCATGCAAGAAAAAATCGCTTACCAGGCAGGTCCGTTCACGCTATCTGAAAGCCGGACGGAAAGAAAAATCGGCTATCCTGAACGAATTTGTCCAGACGACCGGGTACAACCGGAAGTACGCCATCCGGCGGGGCGGTTCATTCGTAAACCGGAATCGCTGAAAACGAAGCAACAGCGTTGCCTGGCAACAGCTTTGCCTTGTCATGAACGCGAAAATATGATACAGTCGCCTCATGATCACAGAAAATATGCGTGAACCCGTTATGGGTCTGACTTTTGAAAAAGTATGGGCAATGTTCCAGGAGACGGACCGTCAATCCAAGGAGACGGACCGCAAAATCAACAAGTTGGGGAATAGACTCGGCGACTCGATAGAAGATATTGTTAGGTCCAATTTGAGTGAAAGATTCAAAGAACTCCATTTTAACTTTGGACAGATAGGTACGGACATCCGGTTTGAAGATTCCGAAGGAAAATCCATCGCGGAAGTTGACATTATGCCGGGAAACGGCGATGACGTCGTGGCGATGGATGTAAAAACAAAATTAACAACGCAGGATGCCAGGGAACATGCCAAGCGTATGGAAAAGCTTAGGAAATATGCCGATAACCGTAATTATAAAAGAGACCCGATGGGCGCTGTAGCCGGCGCGATAGTACCGGAAAACGTTAAACAATTTGCGTTAAATAGCGGTTTTTTTGTGATTGAACAGTCCGGGTACACGGTAAAAATAGACGTTCCGCCGGGTTTTGTCCCCAAGAAATGGTAAGCCCCACTGTTCACTCCGCCTTGCAGCCTTGCTACTGTTTCCCCTTCCATGTTCCTTTTATACCATATTTATTTTGAAACCGGAATTGCAACGCAAAGGCCGCTGACGGAGCGGCCTTTGCGCGGAATCAAAACTCTACCGGGTTTTGCCCTGCTGTTGCCCGCCGGGCGGTTTCCGGGCTAGGTTAAAGCGTGGACTTGGAAATGCTGCGCGAGCGCGCGGCGGTAATACAGGGGGTACGGCGGTTTTTTGACGAACGCGGTTACCTTGAACTTGATACGCCGCTGCTTGCGCCGGATCTGATACCTGAGGCCTGCCTTGAGGTTTTTAAGACAACACTGCTGCCGCCCGCGAACAGCGGGCGGCAGCAGGCGCGGGACTACTGGCTTGTGCCGTCGCCCGAAATCTGGATGAAAAAGCTGATTGCGGATCACAGGACGGACGTGTACCAGGTTTGTAAATGTTTTAGAAACTGCGAACCGAGGAGCCTTGCACACAGTCCCGAATTCACGATGCTCGAATACTATACAATGGACGCGGATTATACGGACTCGATTGGCATAACGGAAGCGCTGTTCGCTACGCTTGCAGGCGGCGCGGAATCGCTGGAACCGCCCTTTGCACGGTGGACAATGGACGAGGCCTTCCGGCGTCTAGCGGGTTTCAGCCTGACGGAAGCCCTTGAAAACGGTACGCTGCTCCGCGAGGCGCGAAGGCTCGGCCTGGAAGCGCCGGCCAACTCAAGTGACGGCGATGTTTACAACCTGATATTTGTCCACGCGGTAGAACCCCGTCTGCCCGGGAAAAGGCCGCTTGTACTGCTTGATTACCCCGCCGCCGTTCCCTGCCTTGCCCGCCTGAACGCGGGGAACGCCGGGAATTCCGCCCCCCCGACGAGGCAGCGCTGGGAGTTGTATGTCCGCGGCATAGAACTGGCAAACTGTTATTCGGAGGAAACTGACGCGGAAGAGGTGCGTAAATTTTTTTTGTCGGAACAGCGGGAAAAGGCCCGCAGTTCCGTAGTGCCTCACGCGGTTGACGACGTTTACTGGAAAACATTTTTGCCGCGAAAAACGGCAAGCGGTGAAACACTGCCCTTTCCACGCTGCTCCGGCGTGGCGCTTGGCCTTGACCGCCTTGTCATGGCGCTTACAGGCCGCGGCGCGCTTGACGGCATCCTCCCGTTTCCGATGTTGGAACCTGAATAAGCGCTTCGCGCCTGCCACGGGCCGCCGCCCGCTTCCCCGCCTAGGGGGGGGGGGGGGTAGCGGAATAAGCGCTTCGCGCCTGTTTCCGGAATTTGCGAAGCAAACTCCATGACGCGCGGGGCGCTTATGTAGCGCAGGGGGGCGCGGCGAGTTGGCGGCGGTGTGCCGACTCCGGCGTGGAAACAGCGCCCCCCTCATGTTTTAGCGATTTATGCCGCCCTGACGCTATGCCCGGTCCTTTCGCGTGGTGATTTTTGGCAGAACCAGTAGCAGAATCAGCAGAATCACAAGCGAAACCGGCAGGCTTACGGCTACCATGCCGCCGAAACCAAGCGACTTTATCGAGAAACCGGCGATTAGGTAGCCTATAAAACAGGAGACGGCCACCGTTGCCGCGTAGGGGATTTGTGTGGCAACGTGGTCTATGTGACGGCAGCCTGCCCCCGTTGATGAAAGTATCGTTGAATCCGAGATCGGGGAGCAGTGGTCGCCGAACACGGAGCCGCCCATCACCGCGGCAAGGCTCGTTATGGACAGGTAGGGCGCTATCTGGTCGCATACGGCTATCGTTATCGGTATAAGTATGCCGAAGGTGCCCCACGATGTTCCGGTGGCGAAGGAAAGGCCGCAGGCAATCAGGAACATTATCGCAGGAATTAGCGCTACAGGCATGTTGGAATCGCGCACAAGGCCGGCAACGTACTCACCGGTCGAAAGTAGGTCGCGGCAGACCCCGCTTATCGTCCAGGCGAGGGTAAGGATCACTAGCGCCGGTACCATCGCCTTTATGCCGGTCATTATGCTGGAAAAGAAGTCGGCGAACGAGATAAGGCCGCGCGGTACGTACATGAAAAAGGTTACGATGATCGCGCACAGGCCGCCCAGCGAAAGTGCCATGCCGGCGTCCGTATCGCCGAAAGCGGCGTAAACGCCTTTGCCGCTGCCGTCCCACAGGCCGCCGTAATGTAGCATAGCCAAAACGCAGAAGATGACCAGCATTAGCACCGGAATTATCAGGTCAAGGAATGTGCCCTTGCCGGATACTTCAAGCTTTGCTATGTCGTCGTTCCGCGCTATGTCCGCGTCGTGTAGTGACTCTGCCGCAGCCGCCCGCTTTTCCGCCGCCGCCATCGGGCCGAAATCGCCGTTCTTGCGCGAGGAAACAAAGAAAACCATCACTATCGTCAAAAGGGCGTACAGGTTTATGGGGATCGCCGATACAAAGGCCTGCATTCCTGTTATACCGGTTGCGGTGGGGTAGTACGAAACAACGGAGGCTGACCAGGATGAGATCGGCGCTATCACGCATACGGGCGCGGCGGTCGAGTCGATGATCCACGAAAGCCTTTCGCGGGAAATCTTGTGCCTGTCGGTAACCGGCTTCATCACCGTGCCAACGGTAAGGCAGTTGAAGTAGTCATCAATGAATATCAGGATACCGAGTAGCGCGGTAACGAGGGATGCGCTCCGCTTGCTTTTGATCCTGCCGGCGGCCCATTTCCCATAGGCCTGCGAGCCTCCGGCGCGTGTGATAAGGGCTACCAACGCCCCAAGTAGCGACAAAAATACGATCATTGAACCGTTTTCGCCGACTTTGGCTGCCATAAGATCGGCTGTCGTGTAGAAAATGCCGAATATGCTTGTGTGGGTGGCTATGCCGTATATCAGGGTTCCGGACATAACGCCGAGTACAAGGCTGAAAATAACCTCTTTCGTAATAAGTGCGAGCGCTATCGCCAATAGTGGCGGCAATACCGACCACAAACCTACATGTACCGCTTCAAAATCCATGAAATTCTCTCCTCTTTGAATATGAATATTTATAAAAGTGAAGTGTATAAAATTTCCCCCAAAAAAGATAGAGCCCGCCAGCCCGCCAGCGGGCCTCACATCCGCTACGCGGTAGCGTCCTGAAGGCGGGGTTCGGGTTCTGCCGTCTGGTCCGAAGGGGGCGCTTGGCATACGCGGCTGTAGGCGGGGGGTGGTTCGATGTTTTGGGAACCGCGAATAGCGCGAATGAATACGAATAGCGCGAATAGTATTAACGATAATTCGTGTCAACATTCGCGTTCATTAGCGGTCAAAAGACGGCTGTAGGCTGTGTTTGGTTCGATGTTTTGAAAACCGCGAATGACGCGCCCGCCAGCCCGCCAGCCCCGCCAGCGGGTTTAAAGTCCGCTACGCGGTAGCATCCCGCAGGCGGGCTTCGGGTTCTGCCGTCGCTCCGCAAAAGGCGATAGGCATACGCGGCTGTAGGCGGGGCGCTTGATCGTAAGGTAAAACCGCCGCCGGGCAGCAGGCGCGATAGACAAGACGGCGAAAAAATGTCATTGTTAGGCATGGATTCTGAAAA
>JAITKQ010000184.1 GCA_031278295.1 Spirochaetaceae bacterium
CCCGATACCTTGAAATCCCTTGTAAACACAGCCCGAACCGTCCTGTCCCCGTCCATAGTAACGGTGTATGTAGGACTATTGTCCTCAGCCTGTACCCCGTCGACGGTCCAGTGGCTGAATGTCAGGCCACCTACGCCCCCGCCTGATGCGGAGATAGTTACCTCTTCCACTTGGGTGTAGAAACCGCCCGCGTTGGGAGGCGGATCGAGGCTTAGCTTGCCATAATTCGCGCCGTAATCCAGGTAGTATCCTCCCGCCGTCGTGGCCTGCACGGCGCCGGACGCCCCGCCCCCCTCTATCGGATCGCCGTAGAAGTCCAGGGCAGGGTAGCCTTCCGGTAAGTTTGTGAGCGCGCCTACCGCCGCGTAGCCTGCAAACGGCTTGAAGTTGGCCAAGCTTATGATAGCCGTGTTGCCGAAGTTGTCGGAGCCGTTGGTATTGGCCGCGTAGCCGCTGCCGTTGCCGGCGGTGGTGCCATTGCCGGCGGCCCTGTCGGAGACGTTGTAGCCGCCGGATTTTATATTCGCCGTCGTGCCGTAAACCACGTGGCCGTTTTCGTCGTTGCTTGCGGTGTTTCCGATGAACAGGTTGCCCGTCAGCGTAACGTCTCCACTGGTCACCCTGTAAATCGCGCCGCCTCCGGATGCCGCCTTGTTTTTGTAGAAGGTGCAGCCCCGCACGGTCAAGCCGCCGGTGGTATAGACAGCCCCGCCGCCGCTACCGGTGGAGGCGCTCGTCTGGTTGTCGCTGAAGATGCAGGATTCCAGCGTAAGGTTCCCTTTGTTCCGTATCGCTCCGCCTTGAGCGGTTGCCCTGCCGCCCTTAAAGTGTAGGCGGCTGATCTTTACCGTCGCGCTGGTGCTGTTGATGTACAGAAGCTGGGAAGTGGCGGACGGCGTAAAGCCCGTCTGGGTCAGCGTTGCGCCGTTCCCCAGTACGCGAAGTCCTTTTCTGACAGTATCTAGCGGCCTTGTCAGCGTGATGACATTGTCATCCGCAGGCAGGTCGATAAATATCGTCCCGCCTCCCGCCGCGTTCACGCTCGCTATCGCCTCCCTCAGCGTGCCGGGTACTGAGTCCGCGTTGCTCACCACCGGGATAGCGCTAAAGTCATCCTCGCTGAATGTCCAGTTTAGCCCGGTACTGAGGCCGTCGTAGATGTGCGCCACCTCGCTCTTGCCGGCATGCAGATCGTCCCTGTAGAGGGAAGCCTGCGCCAGCCAGTAGCCCGCGCCAATCCCGCCCCGCCCGCCGGAAAATATTTTGCCGTCCATGCCGGTCCCTTCATCCGGCCCCGATTCCGCCAGATCGAAATATTCCTCCCCGCCCAGCCGGGTCAGCCTAAACGAGTCCAGTTCCGCATCTTCGGGGTAGCTCGGCGTGAAGCTGAAGGTACCCGCCCCCGTCTCCTCCGCCACCGCCAGACTTACCTTGATAGGCGGCGTCTCCACCCCCGCGGTAACGGTAAACGCCCCGCTGGAGCCTTCCGCCGCGGGCGTCGTCCCGTCCCCGACGAAGGCCTTCACCGTAACGGTATAAGTCCCCGGTTCCAGCTCAAACAGCCCCCAGTCATTGGGGCTGCTATCGAGCGCCTCCCCGCCGTCTTTGGCAAACAGGTATTGATAGCGGCTGAAGCCCGTAATGGACGGGAACACCGTCAACAGCCAAAATGTTCATTTCCTGTACTCCCCGTTTAGTATCGCCGTTGCCTGTTCCGCAAGTTCATAATCCGCCGATACCTTT
Organism: Spirochaetaceae bacterium; assembly: GCA_031278295.1. Lineage (GTDB taxonomy): Bacteria > Spirochaetota > Spirochaetia > Treponematales > Breznakiellaceae > JAIRMY01. The sequence continues at coordinate 1,744 of JAITKQ010000184.1, forward strand.
TTGTTTGATAAAAATTCGTCAAGCTCGCAGCGCTTAAAAAATATCCGCCCGTTGGTCGGCTTGTGGTACGGGATTCTGTTCCAATGCACCAACTGGTACAAATACGATTTTGAATACCCGCAGTATTCCGCCGCCTCCGCAACGCCTATTATGTCTTTGGGCGGCTTTTGCGGACTTGTTACCGGAGCGGTATTTACAGCCGCGCTCTCCGCCTCCTCCTGCAAGGCGGCTATCATTTGAGAGATGATTTCATTCGTTTTCTGTATATGCTGAAGCATGAGCGGCAGCATCTTTTTTAGTTTTCTATCAAGCATAATGTTCCTTCCATGATAGGGCAGCGGGGAATTGAACCCCGTAATGGTCTTTTGGAGGGGAAACCACCGCGCCGCCTTCCCGCCCGGCATTCTCCTAGTATACCAAACAAAGAATTCTTTATGTCAAGCGGAAATATAAGGTGCCGGTAACAAACGGTTCTAGGGGGCTTGCGCGCGAATACTTGACAAGAATCATAGGGTTAATATAGTATTATTATTACAAACATACTAGGGATTTATAGGAGGATTCTATGAAAAAATTGCTATCTGCGCTTTTTGCGCTTACGGTTTTTTCCACGGCGCTCTGGGCTACCGGGAAAAAAGACAATGCGGCGGAACCCGCGGCGGAACCGGCGCTGTCCGGCAAAAAAATTGTCGTGGCGGACGCAAACTCTACCCACCACCTCAACCTGTACGTGGCCTACGAAAAGGGTCTATTCACCAAACGGGGGCTGGAGGTGGAGATACAGCAGACCAGTTCCGGCGTGGCGGCGGTGGTCGGCGGTGAGGCGGACATCGTGTTCAACTGCCCCACCGGCGTTATCACCCCGATCGCCAAAGGGCAGAACATCACCATTATCGGCCAGGTCAAGATACCCTGCACGTCCGTGCTGGTTGCGCCGGCAAACGCCCCGTACAAGACGCCCGCGGATCTAAAGGGCCAGCAGATCGCGGGTCTCTCCACAACCTGCTGCGCGGTGATCCTGATAAGGGACGCTCTGCGGAATCAGTATAACACCGACTTTGAACTGGTAACCCTGGCCCCCGGTGCGGCAATAGCGGCCCTTGACGCCGGCCAGATAAAGGCCGCGATTCTGGAAGAACCATTTGTCGCACTGGCGTTGCTCGCTAAAGATGCGCAGGGGCGACCCAGGTACAAGACCTTCTTTGACGGCAGCTCGGATGCGGACGGTGACGGCAGAAACGATCCCAACCTTGCAGGGCCAAACCCGCCCTGCCGGACGATAAACGCGAACAAGGACTTCGTTGCTACCCGCACGGCCGACGCGAAAGCCTTTATCGACGCGATCGACGAGGCTGACAGGCTGATCCTTGCCAACCCGGTTGCGCCCGACATCGTGGACATCGCCCAAAAGTACGTGTCCGTTGACCGCCAGGCGATTATCAACAGCAACCCGAAACTTGGCTTCACGATTCATCTTGCCTCGGAACAGTTGAAGGGTTATGCGGACGCGCTGGTACGCCAGGGCACGATCGACAGAAACCCCGGAGACGCGCTGTTTGCGCCGGAATTCAAGGGTATCACCTGGTAGAAAAGGGAGGTACAGGCGGGACGGGTTTGGCCGCGCCTTTCCCGCCGTCCGGCGCAACGCGGCCAAACACGAACATGTTGTTCACAAACGATTGACAGCATTGGAACCTGGCTTTACAATTACAACATGATGAACGACGCAATAATTCCTGGATTTGATTCTGAGAAAGACGATAGTCTCAAAATAGAGATCAAAAAGATAGCCGGCGTTGATGGGGGCTTGTCGCTCATTCTGACCGGGTATATTGATACATACAACTCCAACGGTTTTCAAAAGCGTATACAAAAAGCCATTGACAGCGGCTACAAGAGGTTGATTTTTAATTGTGCAAGTTTGAATTATGTTTCGTCTACAGGGATAGGTTCATTCACGGCGTTTTTGAAGACTCTAAGAAGTATTGGAGGCGATCTGGTCTTGCTGGATGTACAGCCCAAGGTCTATGAAGTTTTCCAGTTGCTTGGGTTTTCCCAGTTTTTTAACATCCGTGACAACCAGGACGACGCGGAAAACTACTTCAGGGGCGGCGGGAGTCATGTTGAAACCAATACGGTTTTCCCCCAAAATTTTAACTGCCCCATCTGTTCAAAAAGGTTAAAGGCGGTTAAAGCGGGGCGTTTCCGTTGTTCGGGGTGCAAAACAATTCTTGCGGTTGACGAAACCGGCAATGTATTTTTGGGGTGATTTTGGGTATCTTTTCGCGTTTAAGAACGGTAATTGCTGCAAACATTAACGCGCTTATCAGCAAGGCTGAAAAGCCTGAAAAGATGTTGAATCAGCTCATTACCGACATGAATGAACGACTTATCGAGTCTAAAAGATCTGTCGCAATGGCCGTTGCCGACGAAAAAAAACTGGAACGGGAGATGAATAACCAGAAGGCGCAGTCAGACGAGTGGCAGCGCAAGGCCGTCCTTGCCGTCCGGAACGGCAGGGACGAGTTGGCAAAGGAAGCCCTGCTCCGCAAGCAGGAGTACGACAACTATTACCAGGAGTACAGCAGGCAGTGGGAAGTCCAGAAGGAATCGGTTGAACGGTTAAAAAATTCGCTTCTTGAACTGCAAACAAAAATTGAAGAGGCCCGGCGCAAGAAAAATCTTTTAATTGCCCGTGCGAAGCGCGCCGAAGCCGAGCAAAAGATACAGGACACGATGAGCGGGCTGGATGGTAACAGGGCATCGTTTGATACGTTTGAACGTATGGCCCAAAAAGTTGACGAGCTTGAAGCGCGCGCCGAAGCAAGTAAAGAAATTTCCAGATTTAACGCCGATACAAGTTTGGAAAAAAAGTTTGCCGAACTTGAAAAATCGGACTCAAGCGCCGATCAGCTCTTGGCCGATCTAAAAGAAAATATGAAGGCTTTGCCTGAGCAAACAGAAAAGTAAATTTTTATAACCGGGCCTTTAGCTCAGTTGGTTAGAGCTGCGGACTCATAACCCGTAGGTCCCTGGTTCAAGTCCAGGAAGGCCCAACTTCGCGGCGGGGCGGCGTTACCGCCCAATATGCACTAACTTGGAATTGACAGGTTGTCGGTTTAACGGCATACTGTAAAACACAGAAGTTTTGTAGTATGCCGTCTATAGCCCGATTACTGCCGTTGCACGGAGAGGATTACGAGCGAAAATGTATCGAAACCGGGATTATACAGTGTGCGCGTGCAATCAAAACGCCCGCCGGTTTAACGGATGTCCTGTTTGTTTCATCCGCTCAACGGTGTGTCGCTTGTTGCGGTCAGCACGGGCGCTTTCGCCTTGAAAATAGGGAATTTCAGCGGCGTGGCGTTTATGAAAAAAATCGACAGGGGCGGCGAATGGTTCAAGTGGATAAGCGCGAGACTGGTGCTCAGCAGGTTAATTTCATACCGGAAACCGGCTTAATTACACAATAGACCTGCTACCATGACCAGCGGCATGTTCAAAATTACCAAAGAATAGATCGGCAAAACACCCTGTAATTTCGATTCCAGGGGGAGGGGGCTTTAGCCTCTGTATTGAAAAATCACTTTCAGGGTGTATACTCAACCATAAGGAGAGCCTATGAATACCTTCTACCTGGACGAAGCCGACGATCCGATCAATATCTGCTACGACAATGTTTTCAAGGCCGTATTCACGCGGGAAAGCCCCGAATCCCGGTCCGCCCTGTCCCGGCTTGTCTCCGCCGTCACCGGACGAACCCTGTCGGTACT
>JAITKQ010000185.1 GCA_031278295.1 Spirochaetaceae bacterium
CGTTGAATTATTTACACGGGTTCGTTCTGTAAGACAAGCCGCACGGCTTGCCGCTGTTTGGTGTGCAAGTGGCACACTAAACACGCGGTAGAGGCAATGGTCTACTACCATTTTTCGTGAGTATTTACTAATTCTAACCGCCTCAAGGGGCGGGGTATTAGACCCCGCGAATAATGAAATGAACATGAGCAAAAGCTCATGTTGTTTCCGTGCGCTTGCTCAAAGCATAGGGTGGGCCCCACCCTATGCTTTGAGCGTCTGTCCCGTCATCTAGGATAGTAAATATCATCGTCGCCGCTGCCGCCGCCGCCACGGCTACCGCCGCTACCGCGGCTTCCGCCTAAGCCGGAAGCCGGCGAGCCGCCGCCATTGGTACTTATTTTGTAACCCAGCAGGAATTCAAATTCGAAACCCATGTTAAAATTTGAGGCTACGGAGTCGTCCGCGTTTTGTATCGCGTTCAAAAAGGCCTGATCCAGCGAGCTGTTGAACCTGTAATTTATCAAAAGGCCGCCGCGGAAAAACATTTTATCGCTTATATCAATATCGACACCGCCCCCCCCCTTAACCGCGATCCTGGACCAGTCGGACGCCAGGCCGTAGCTGTCGCCTTTTTTGGCGTTCTGTAGCCCATAGTCTTTGGTAAAGGTCCGGGACAGCCCGATTATGCCCTGTAGCCCGGCGGTAGCGAATATTGTCAGCCTGTCCAGCCTGAACGGGTATTTGAAGTACAGCCCTATCCCGGCGTTAGCCCCCGCCAGCTGGTAGTTATCGCCCACAAAGGTATACCGTTTCAGTATGTCGTTGGATACAAAACCCGTAAAGGAACCGCCGAAGCTTAAATCCGCCACAAAGTAGCTTTTTTCAAAAAATACGACGGCCCCGAAATTGAACTGGTTGTACAACTGGCGGGCCGTAGTCCCGCCCGGCATTTCAGCAGAAAGCGTATCAAAGTTCGCGCCCATATTGAATCCGTAGCCGGTGGTAAAGTCGAATGAAAATACGGGCGCGGATAAAAAAATCACGCCGATAACCAAATATATTTTTTTATGCATAAACGCTCCCCCCAAAAGCTGTTCTGACGCCGGCACAAACCGCAAGCGTTAATTTACGGCGGCTACGGCCCACTTACCTCAACCGTAAACATGAATTCCCGTATTAAACCCGTGCCGTAGCCGTAGGTTTGAGCCTCGGTATCGTCATACGGCTCCCTCAGCTCGGCGTGAATACCTATCCCTACTGAGACGCCGGACTCAAGCGGTTTCGCGTTTTCATTTAGGTACAGCGTGATCGACTGCGTAACATCGTCCCAGCCCAGCGTAAAGTTATCCCTGCCGTAACCTGTACTGTTGTCTATAAACTCAAACCATATCCGGTGTATCATGTTTGTCGTATTGTCTTTCGGGTTGACGTTACCGGTCGCCGCTTCTTTCACAGGCACGTACAGCGGCCGCAGATACAGTGGCTTTAGCGGCTTGCCGGTTGTCGTATCCATGTATATGTTGCCCGCCTGTACAGATATGGACGAGCTATTTTCCAGCCTTAAATTGTAGCTCGGATCACGATTCTTCCATGCGGAGCCTATAATGTATGTACCGTCCGGGGTCGGGCTCTGAAAGCTCAGGCTGTCAAGAGTTTTTTCGTTAAAGTTTACCGCGCCGTAATCGATCTCGTACCTTTTACTTGTGCCGTCCTTGTAATCAAAGTCTAGCATGGCCGTAGCGGAGCCGGCGTGTTTTGAAATCAACACCATATAGCCGCCGCGCTTATTGTCCGCGGTTTTGGCATCATTTGTCCTGAAACTGTTTGGGTACTCCTTATAGTCTGGACGGTACCTGCTCACCCTTTGCGGTATGCCGCCGTCGGAGTCAAAGAATCCGTTTTTCTCGTCCTTGCGATAATCGTCCGAATAAAGGTTAAGGCTGTAGTTGGTTTCGGTAACCGTTACGTCGGCAATATCCGGTACAAGACCGTTGATCACGACGGCCGAGTAGGGGGCCGCCATCATCCATTCCGACGAAAAATCGAGGGAGCCTATCGCAAGGGATCCGCCTGTGCTCGCTGCTAAGGTGCCGATCCTGAAATCCCCAAGGCCGGCGTACGTGCCCGCCGTGTAGTGTCCGTAAGTACCGACCGGGGCGGTGCCATACGAAACCACACTTTCGCCCCATAACAGACCTTCCGGTATTCCGTTATCAATGGTACCTTTCAGAACTATATGTGTTATGCCGTCCGATGTCATGTAGGCCCGGCTTATGTACAATTCTTCCGCGTTTGCCGGCATCTTCTTGGAGTTCTCGCCCGTAATGTATTTTGGAAGTGAAAAGTCATAGACATCGCTTGTAAAAACCGGGATCGTTCCCGGAGTACAGCCTGCAAGTTTGACTGCCACGGCGGTGATAATCAACGTAAATTTAGCCATATTCCGCATTACAAAAAACTTCCCTCCCAATTTAAAATACGGCATTTTTCACCCCTCCTGCTATCTCTTATTATCGGTAACGGCGTAAACATCCTTTACGCCACGCATTATTATGGTCAGCATGATGATTCCCTGCACCGTGTACGCGGCTATCAGGCTGTAGATCGCGCCGTTCATGTAAAAACCGCGGACGAGGGGCCGGCAGCTTAGTGCTACCGTTACCGCCGCGGCCATGCCTGCAATCAAAAATCCGGCATGTTTCCGCATCGCGGTAAGTATGCCGCCCAGTACGCCGCAACCCAGCAAAAAGCCTGACGCAAGCAACGCCGGCATTAAAAGAAAGTCGTACCGCAAAATCTCCTCCCCGAATACAAGGTTTAACGCAAAACGCCCCCATACAAGCGAGGAGACGCATACCGCAGCCGTTATCCCGCTTATATAAATCCCCGCGCGGAATGTCATGCGTTTTATCACATCGTACTTTTTCTTTACATACAGCCCGCTAAATCCCGGAATAAAAACGGCCAGGGCCGGCCCCGTTAGCAGCGGCAGAACAAGCATGATTAACGTTATTGAAGAAAAATAGCCCAGCTCTTCTATGGAAAAGGTCTTTTCGACAACATACCGTGTAAAAAAAGTCATACCAAAATAGCTTAAACTTTGCATTACCAGCAGGAATGACGGGAGCAGTACATTGGCAATATCGCGCCTTGTCGCGTTTGCGGTAAACCCCGCCCGGCGCGTGGCGTACGGGATGTCAAACAGCAGGAAAACCGGCAAAAAGGCCGCCGACATCGCAAGAACAGCCTGTGGCAGTTCAAAAAAATATAGCACGACGCAGAATGCCAAAAATGTAAGTCCTCCTTTAATGCAGTACGATACGCTTATCGTTTTGTAGTCCCCGAATTTTTGAAGAACGCAGAGGTAGACACCGGACAGCCCTTCCAGCAGCCTGTACAACATCAAGGCCGCGCAGCATAGCAGCGTACTGCCGGGAAAATTCGTAAAAAACAACGCGATGACAAAACATACGGCGGCGGCGGCGCTTGTACAGATTCGCGCCGCGATGTAGGTGCCGTCAGTGTGCCGCCCCGTAACATCGCTTATCTGGTAATTGCCCATACCAAAGGCGGCAAGCGCCGCAAAAATATTTGTAAAGGTGTACGCAAGCGAATAAACGCCGGCATCCTTAGCCCCTTTCATCCGCAGAATAACAACCGTAAGCAGGTATTGAAAAAAAATGTATGTAAATGAGCCCAGGCTGTTATAAAAAACATTTCGGTTAAAAACCGTGTTTAGTTTGTGCTGTAATATCAAAATACCGATTCCGTCCGCGTCAGGCAACGACGGCGGTTTTAGGCCTTACGTTTTATCACGTCAAACCCGCAGTAAGGCGCAAGCGCCGCCGGAATTTTAACCGTGCCGTCCGCCTGCTGAAAATTTTCGATAATGGCTACCATGGCGCGCGATACCGCGACGGCCGTGCCGTTTAGCATGTGGACAAATCTGTTCTTTCCGTCCGCAGCCTTGTAACGGATGTTGAGTCGGCGCGCCTGGTAGTCGGTACAGTTCGACGTGGAAGTAACCTCACCGTACTCCCCGCCATTCCTGCCGGGCAGCCACGCCTCAAGGTCCCATTTACGGTATGCGGGCGCTCCCAGACCGCCGGCACAGGTATCCACCACACGGTACGGTATCTCAAGCCCGCTGAATATCTCCTCCTCAATCATCCGCAGTTCTTCGTGCAGCGCGTCAGACTCTTCCGGCAGGCAGTATACAAACATTTCCAGTTTTGTAAACTGGTGGACGCGGTACAGCCCCCTGGAAAACTGCCCCGCCGCGCCCGCCTCCCTGCGGAAACAGTGGGAAAGGCCGGCCATCCGCACAGGTAGCTTGCCCGCCGGAATTATCGCGCCGGAATAGTAGCCGCCCAGCGTTATCTCGGCCGTTCCTACAAGGCAGCCGGAGCCGTCTTCAAGGCTGTAAACGTTAGTTTCCGCCCCCCGCGGGTTAAAGCCTATCCCCAATAAAATCTCGTCTTTGGCAATGTCCGGCGTAATGAACGGCGTGAATCCTTTTTTTTGCAGAATATCGAGCGCGTAGCGTACCAACCCCAGTTCCAAAAAAACGCCCTCGTTCTTCAGGTAGTAGAATTTGGTGCCGGACACCTTTGCAGCGGTATCAAAGTCGATAATATCCAGTGCCTGCCCCAGCACGACATGATCCAGCGGCGTGAAATCAAACTTGGCCGGCTCACCGACACGCTTTAGCTCCGTGCAGTCTTCATCGTCCCTGCCGGACGGTACATCCGGGTGCGCCATGTTCGGGATTTTCCGCGCCTCCGCTTCCATTTCGGATTCGACCTGTTTCAGAGCCGCCTCCGCCTCCGCGATTTCGTCCTTTATCCTTTTGCCTTCCTCTATGATCAGGGCGCGCTTGTCGTTGTCCAGCTTGCCTTTCATCGCGGCGGAATTGTTGTTTCTGTCACGTTGCAGGCCCTGTAGCTTTGTGCTAAGTTCCGTCCGCTGCCGGAACAGCCGCGCAACCGCGTCCGCGTCCGCGTCCATGAACCGGTTCTTTATGTTGGCTTTGACGGCGTCCAGGTTATCGACAATGAATCTATAATCAAGCATTTTTTTATGATACCCCCTGCCCCGCCTTTGTCAAGTAAGCTAGGGCCGTAGCAGGGGTAAAAGGTGCAACAAATTTACCGTTCCCCGTCCCGGCAGTTTTAAATTTATAAAAATTTTTCAGGTAATATGGGCGCATTTCCGGCACTTCGTGCCGGAAACCGGGCTTTGCGGGGTTCCGGGGGGCAAGCCCCTTGGGTTGCCCCTCCATTCCCTTGCGCGTACACGCCTGCTTTTTCGCCAATGATAGACCGGCATGTAAAATTGTTGTCACCGGACGCGGACCACTATGAATTCAATGCGTAACTGTGCTTAAATAAACCAATGGGGCTGTTCCATCGAACCTAAGGTTCACACCGTGCCCCCGGCCATGCCGGGGCTGTTTAGCGCACAGTCGCTTTGTTTTGGAACAGGCGCCAATAGCACATAGAAGGTTTGTGATGAATGACTCGACAGAACGGGGCGAAATGCCGTCAAAAAATTCCCTTTCAAAAACCGGTGTACGCGCTGTACTACAACTTGCCGGCGGGGTGGTGCTGACGGTGTTGGG
>JAITKQ010000198.1 GCA_031278295.1 Spirochaetaceae bacterium
CTTAGAATTAGTAAATACTCACGAAAAATGGTAGTAGACCATTGCCTCCTACCGCGTGATTGGCGCGCCGCAGGCGCCCCAATCAGCGGCAAGCCGCAGAGCAGCTTGTCTTACAGAACTCGCCCTCGTAAATGATGCAACGCTTACAAGATACCCCGCCCTTCAGGAGCTTCATTTTTCCCGTTGTTTACGTTCCGTAAGATACCGGAAGTAAAACCCCGTCTCTCCGGTGCGCCGATCCCCGCTACGGGTTTTCCGGCAGGCATACCGTTGGCAAAGCCCGCCTTGTCGCGGCGGATGTCTACCGGATCATCAGTTTAACCGGTTATTATCACGAAATCTCCCGCGAATAAGTATACCACAAAAGGGATAAGGGATAAGATGTCTACCCTTATTCGCAACCGGGTCTGCCGCGAAGCCTACCCTTCCTTACCGGCTTAAGCAAGCGGCAAAAGGTCAGGCGAAACAAGTTTAACGCTGTTCTGTGGCGGGCCCCGTCATAGCCGGTGCAAGGTTTTGGAACAGTCTCTTATGGGAACATTTTTGATGAGGCAACAACAATTTTACATTTACCGGCCTATCATTGCCGACATTGCCGTCGTGTACGAAACGCGGGGATTGGAGGGGCGCTAAGCGTTCGCGCGGAGCGTTCGCGCTAAGCGTTCGCGCAGGGAATGGGCGGAGCGGAACCCCGCAAAGCGCGATTTCCGGCACGAAGTGCCGGAAATGCGCCCGAATTACATGAAAAATTTTTGTAAATGTAAAACTGCTGTCTAAAAAATAGGAAACCTTGACTTTACAAAATGATTACGGATAAAATTTCAGCGGGGTATTCCAAAACTTCAGTTTACGGAACACCTCATTGAAAATACAGTGTTAAAAACACGGATACTGCCGCCGCGCTTTGCGGTTGAATCCGGCGGAGATTTTATGGACGATACGGAATTTATTTTTGGCGTTGATCTTGACGGCGTTGTGGGTGACTTTTACGGCTCGATGCGGGAAATCGCCGCCGAGTGGCTGGATAAACCGCTTGAAAGTCTTACAAAAGATGTCGGGTTCGGTTTTAATGAATGGGGAATCGATCAATTCGGCGGCTATGAACGCCTGCACCGTTTTGCCGTTACACAGCGCGATATTTTTCGTAACATGAAGCCCATAAAAAACGCCCCGGCCGTCCTGCGAAAACTTTCCGCCTGCGGAATCAGAATTCGCATAATTACGCACCGCCTGTTTTTAAAATATTCGCATAAAACTACGATCACACAAACAGTAGACTGGCTCGATTCGTACGATATACCTTACTGGGATCTTTGCTTTATGAAAGACAAAGGCGCGGTGGGTGCCCATGTTTACATTGACGACAGTCCGGCAAACATTGAAGCCTTGCGTAAGATTGGCTGTAGGTGCATTGTTTTTTCAAATTCGACAAACCGCGGCGTAAGCGGGCCGCGCGCCGATAATTGGTGCGATGTGGAAAATTTGGTTCTGCTCGCAAGGGACAAATGGAAAACCGGTACAAGCGGACTCTTTGAACATGAAGCCTAGTTTCTGTTGAGCTTGGGAGCATCCGGCTATCGCGAACCTTTTGTTTCGATGGCAGTTTGTAGCGGCAAGCCGCGACGCGGAGATTTTTGTGGATTTTACGCACTAAGCGCAACAAGCTCCTGATATGTAGCAACAGCGCCCCAGCCTTTCCATCCATTCATGGTTTGCCAGGTAATTTTCTTTACAACTGCATACCCACAGCAGTTTTCGAATCGCGCGGGGCGGAACGGAAGGAAAGGCGGCAAAACCGTCGGTAAATATGATAAGGCCGTCGTAGTGTGCGCTGTTGGCCGAAAAATAGTCTATCAATGGCTGGTAGTTTGTGCCGCCGCGCCCCTGTATCACGATTGAACGGCAAGCCTTTTTCAGCGGCAGCGGCCCGGTCTTCAACTCCGAGTCGAACTGTACCGCGTCAAGCGCCTCTATGCCATATTTAAAGAAGCGGTTTACGCACGAATAGAACAGCGCGATGTCCTCCTTCCCAAGCGATCCGGAAACATCGATGCCGGTCAGAATCCGTGTGGTAAACGTATACTTCCGCCCCATGTACATAAAACCCCAGCGACGGCTCGGTTTAAACCGTGTAGGAACCTTTTCTTCGGCAAGAATCGTGCGCCTGAAGCCGCTTAGCACGGCCTGCCAGTCAAGCTCCGGCCTCAGCGTGGCGCGTATTTCTTCGACCAAGTCGCCCGGTAGCCTGCCCCACGACGTGTTCTGTTCCGCCTGCCTTACGATTTCGTTCAACTTTTCATCGATAAATTCATCGGTTCCCCAAAGCGCGGCGTTTTCCAAAGTACTATCCCTGTCCGTACCGCTCCGTCCCGCGGCGGCGCCGCGCATCTCCTCGTCGGACACCTCCATAATGCCGCCCCACTCTTCACCGTCTGAGTCGTCCGGCTTTTTTAAAAGCGCGTACTCACGGTAGTAAAATTCAAAACTTTTTTTCTGATGTCCGGCATCGTCCCAAAAATCTTTTGCGCGGAATTGCAGCGCAGGAAAGTTGTAATATTCATTAAGTACAATATTGCTTGCGATGTACGATACTTCCGGATCGCTTGACGGATTCTTCCGGTACGGGTGACGCAGCAGTATCCTAATCAGTTCCGCCTTCAAGGCTTCCTCCAGTTGGGCGTCACTCCGTTCCGCAGCCCAAAGCGGGTTGTACTCTATCCGTACCTGCCCGCAACGTATGGTATGAATAGCCGCGTTTTCCGACAGCCTATGCGAGACAAGAGTCAAAAACAAAAGCGGCTCCGCGATGAACCACTTTTCAGAAATTATTTTGATCCGCTCCGTTACATTCGCCATGCTATAACTTTATATTTTTTACATAGTCTATCACGGCCTGGAAAATGTAAGGCGAGTAGGAAAGCACCGCTACTTTTGTTTTTGGATATATGCTTCCTTCATACACCGTCGTCCAGTGGGCAAGCGCCTCGCTACGGCTTGTGTCGTTTAACCATCTGATATACTTTTCCAAATTCACCGTATAATCTTTTACCGTGTCCTGTTTTTCTTCCAATTCGATCACGCGAAAGAGTCCTTCGTTTAAATCCGACAGTTCATGTACGCTCAATTCTTCCAAATCGTTTTTACACTCATCAAAGTTACGGAGAATCATCGCCGGGCTGACGCCGGAATTCTCATTTAAAAAATTCGAAAAACGGAGCGCCGCCTTAACTCCGACGATTCCGGCAATAAGTTTTTCCAAAGTTTTGTCTATCGTGTCTTCCGTTTTTATGATTTCCGAGACGCGCTCCCATGAACGCCTGTCCGCCGTCCTGTCAAGGCCGGCGTCAGGTCCGGCCCCTCCGTCAAGGTAGTCGGAATTCTTTTCGATAAACAAAACGATTCTTTCGTCGATGCCGTTTGCGGAGGCCCACAACAGCCACTCCGCGCAGCTCGGCAAAAAATGGTAGACGTTAAAGCGCGACACAAGCGCCGGGTCCAAATCCGTTAACTGGTATTCCTCCCCTTCGTTTACGGCGGAAACCACCTGACTCCCGGCAGGAAGGCGCTTCCCGGCCAGGGACCTGTTCAGCGCCAAATCCATCACACACTGTAGTATTTCCGGGCGGGCACGGTTCAGTTCGTCTAGGAACAGCACTATCGGCCTGCCGTCCAGCGGAAACCAGTAGGGAGGCCTGAAATCGGTTTTTGTCAAATTTGAATCGAGGGCAGGCAGCCCGATTAAATCGCCCGGATCGCTCATCTGACCCAAAAAAAGAGAAACTACCTTTTTGCCCCGGGTTTCAAAGAAATCGGTGATAATCCGTGATTTTCCTATGCCGTGCCTGCCGACAAGCATAATGTTTTGGCCGGGCGGCGTAAGGGTCAGTATAGTTATTAATTCATTTGTATTTATGTTTACGCCCATGCTATACGCCCTTTTTCCAGCGTACGCTGTTTGAACAGTTTGATATTAAAACTTTCGCGGTACAGTCGTTTTGCAGATCCACATACTTGTTGATCGTACTTTCCAGGCCGGTCATCACATCCTGAAAGTTATTGTACGGTATGTAAATTTCCAACTGCCTGCCGTTCTCAAGCAACAGATAAAGCACGGCCTGACTTTCCATTTTGACAATGTGATAGGGCCGTGAAAT
>JAITKQ010000017.1 GCA_031278295.1 Spirochaetaceae bacterium
GTAATTCGGGCGCATTTCCGGCACGAAGTGCCGGAAACCGGGCTTTGCGGGGTTCCACCAGGCAAGCCCCTTGGGTTGCCCCTCCAATCCCCGCGTTTCGTACACGACCGCTTTTTCACCAACGATAGACCGGTAAATGTAAAATTACTGTCAGGGGATGGTGCCGCAACGCGGGCACTTATCTTTCTCAAGCTCAGCAATTATAATTAGCTTCATGGAATTTACACAGGAATTTATTGACGGCCTTGCTGTGGACGAGACCGGTATCATGAAACGGATTGCCGGGGCGCTGTCCGTACAGACGGAGCAGGTTTCGGCCGTCGTGGGCCTTTTGAACGACGGCGGCACTGTACCTTTCATAGCCCGTTACCGGAAGGAGGTGACGGGCAGTTTGGACGAGGTGCAGGTGCGCGGTATTGAGCACATGTTTTCCGGCGGCATAAACATAGAGACGCGGCGCATCGAGATAATTCGCAGGATTTTTGAACAGGGGAAATTGGACGGGCCTTTGTACGAAAACATAGTAAAGGCCGCTTCGTTGAGCGAGCTTGAGGATATATACGCGCCGTACAAACGCAGGAAGAAGACGCGCGGCATGGTTGCGCTGGAGAGAGGACTCGAGCCGCTTGCCGAGTTGATGCTTGAACTCGATGCGGAAGCGCTCCGCGCCCGCGCCGCCGAATTTGTCCGCGAGGATGCGGAAAATCCGGAACTTTCCGTTGCCACCCTTGACGACGCGTTGCAGGGCGCGATGGACATCATTGCCGAGCGTACCGCGCAGGATACGGAAAACCGCGCCGAAATTAAAAGTTTTTACCTTGCGGACGGACGGATCATCGTCAAGGGGCTTGGTGATGAAACCGAAAAAAAGACTTCCGTGTACCAGATGTACTGGGATTATACGGAAAGGCTGTCGCAGATAAAGCCCCACCGTATTCTTGCCCTTAACCGCGGCGAGCGTGAAGGCAAGCTGGAAATCAGCATTGATGTTGACGAAAACGTCGCCGTTACGAGGCTGCAAAGCAAGTATACGGTACATAATGATTATCATAAAACGGCGATAGAGGACGGACTGAAGCGCCTCCTGTCTCCCGCGGTTATACGCGAACTCCGTAACGACGCAAGCGATACGGCGGACAATCACGGAATCGGCGTCTTCAGCGCGAACCTGAAAAACCTGCTTATGCAGCAGCCGATCAAAGGTACGCGGGTTCTTGGAATCGATCCCGGTATTCGTACCGGTACAAAATGCGCCTGTCTTGACGATACCGGAAAGTTTTTGCATTATTTTGTTTTTAAAAATGACAAAGTTGACGAAGCAAAAAAAACAATATTAAAAAATGTAAAAGAGTATGATCTACGCTTGATAGCCATCGGGAACGGTACAGGCACAAAGGATGTACAGGCAATTGTTACGCAGCTTATAGGCGAAAACAACCTTGAAGTCCTGTATACCGTTGTTGACGAGGACGGGGCCTCCGTATACTCCGCAAGCGATATTGCCCGCGAGGAATTCCCCGATCTTGATTTAACCATACGCGGCGCGATCTCGATTGGCCGGCGGCTACAGGACCCGCTTGCCGAGCTTGTAAAGATAGACCCCAAGTCCATAGGCGTAGGTCTGTACCAGCATGACCTTAATCAAAAGAAATTATCCGAGACGCTGGATGAGGTTGTCTCATCGGTGGTAAACAATGTCGGGGTGAATCTGAACACGGCAAGCGCCTCCCTCCTACGCTACGTTTCCGGCATCAACAGGAGTCTCGCAAAAAAAATAGTCAAATACCGTGACGAAAAAGGAAAAATCGCGTCGCGTTCGGAGCTGCTGGAAGTTCCCGGCATGGGCCCCAAGAGCTTTGAGCAGTGCGCCGGTTTTCTCAGGATACCGGAAAGCGCCGAATCGCTTGACAATACATGGGTTCATCCCGAAAACTACGGGGCTGCCCGCCTGATTCAGGGCACGGTCACCACAACCGGCGGCCTGACGAGCGAAGTGAGGTCCGAGTTAAAGGAAAAATACACGGTTGGCGATGCCACGATAAACGATATTTTTGAAGAACTGAAAAAACCTAGCCGCGATCCCCGTGACGCCTACCCCAAACCCATCATGCAGAAGGGTGTCGTTACGTTTGAAGACCTGAAAGAGGGCATGAAGGTAACAGGCAAGATAAAGAATGTCGTTGATTTCGGCGCTTTCGTTGATTTGGGGATAAAGGAGACGGCGCTTGTACATATTTCAGAGTTGAGCGACAGTTTTGTAAAGGACCCGATGGATATTATCAAGGTGGGGGAGGTGCTGGACTTTACGATCATCTGCCTCGACCCGGAAAGGCGGCGGATCAGCCTTTCGCGTAAAAGCGGCGCGGGCGCCCATTCCTCCGCAAAAACAGGCGGCGCTCCGTCAGGCACGACGCTGAAACAGGTGTCAACGGGCAGCGCGTCCACAGGACGCGGTGCCCCGCGGGTTGTCGCCGTAAAAAAGCAGCGTTTTAGCGCCCAGGATGACGGCCTTATGTACACCCCGTTCGCGGAGGCGTTCAAAAAACGTTAAAACGGATAAGCGCCGCTCCGCGCCAGAAGCGCGGAGGCCGTTTCCGCCGCCTTGTCGATCATACGCCCGGCGGCCAGCGGTACAAGGCTCTTTATTTCGGCGATCCCCCTGCTTCCGGCACGGGCGCGGTAGGCGCTTCGTAGCGCTTCCCATTCGGTGAAAAATCGCGGAATGAAACCCATCATCAGGCTTAACGCAAGAGCCGTCCGGGGGTAAAGCACGGCGTCGCGCAGTTTCTTCAAGCCGGGAGTTTTGGCATCCTTCAACAGCGCGGCGGCCGGTTTAAGCAACGCGCGTTCCGCGGCGCCGACGGCTTCCCGCAGTTCTACCGCCGTTGTTACGGCAAACATCAGCGCGCCTCCGCAGAACGACAACAGCATACCCCACATGAACATCAGCCCGCTTAAAAATCCATCCGCCCTAAAAAAAGGCGGCGAAAAGTCAAATGCCCGCCCAAACACCACAAAAACACCGAGGATGACGATGAGACGGCTGCCGCGCAGCAACGATACAGGGTTAATGCCGGCGATAAACGCGGCAACAGCGAGCGCCGCGCTCAAGACCGCCGAACAGATCGGGTTTGAAAAGAAAGCGGCGGCCGAAAACAGGAACAGGCAGATCAACTTTAAGCCCGCGTTCAACCGGTGGAGCGGCGTACAAGCGGCCCTGTACGAAAAAGGCGTTTCTACAGCCATGAACAGTCCCTAACCGTGCGGTACGAACAACGCGGGTCGCGCACGCCGTACTCGGGTTTCAGGCTGTCCAATACCGTTTCCGGCTCCCCGTCGCGGACAATTTGTCCGCCGCAAATTACCACCAGCCTGTCCGCCAACGCAAGCACCTTTTCAAGTTCATGCGTCAGTATGATTACCGTTTTACCGTCCCGCTTCAGTTCCATGATGATCTGTAGCACGCTACGGACACCCGGCCAGTCCAAATTCGCGAAAGGCTCGTCCATGATGATTGTCTGACACCCCATTGCAAGGATTCCCGCTACGGCGAGCCGTCTTTTTTCGCCTCCCGACAGGCTGCGGGCCGGAAAACCGGCCTTCCCTTCGAGGCCGGCGGCCCTTATCGCCGCGGAAACCCGCTCGTTCACAGCATCCTTGGACAGTTTTAGGTTTTTTGGCCCCAAAGCCGTGTCTTCCTCCACGGTTTCACCGATTATCTGGGCATCCGCATCCTGAAAAACAAGCCCCACCGCCACCCGCAGGCTGCCCATCGCCAGTGCGAGCGGCCTCCCCTTAAAAAGCACCTCGCCTGACGAGGCATCCATCAAACCGGTGATGATCTTCATCAGAACCGTCTTGCCCGAACCGTTGGCCCCGGCGATCACGAGGTGAGATCCCGCCTCGATCTCAAGGTCTATGCCGGAAAGCGCCTTATGGCCGGAAGGAAATATTTTTGAAAGCCCGCGTATCGAAAAGAGGGGCTTATCCATTCAGCGCTTTCGCGGCGCTTTTTCGCAAGCCTCGCGCCGAAACCACGGCAATCACCGTTTTCACCGCATCACCGGCGATAAACGGCGTAAAACCGACGGTGAGCGCCTTGGGCCACGAGAGCCCCAGTACCGCTTTTAACTGTAGTATACCCGGCACGTACACAAGCAGCATCCCGGCAAAAGCTGCTATAGCAAGCCGCCAGCTAGGGGTCTTTACACCGTTCACCGGCGTACCGGCGATCAGGCCGGACAGTACGGCGGAAAACAGGTAGCCAAACAGGAAACCGCCTGTCGGCCCAACAAGATGGACAAGCCCGCCGCTCGCGCCGGCAAAAACGGGCAGGCCTATCGCCCCCGCCAGGAGGTAGAGCCCCACCGCAGCGCCTCCCAGCAGAGGACCCAGCGTGAGGCCGGCCAGTAGCGCAAACATATTCTGCAATACGATCGGCACGGGTGTAAAAGGCAGCGGTATGGAAATGAAAGTCCCCGCCGCCGTCAACGCCGCAAAAAGCGCCGTCAGGCTAAGCCTCACAAGCGAAACCCTGTTTACGCCCACACGCCCGCTGTCAGTTTCACCATTCATCATAATTCTAAAAACCCTAGCAAGTAGCCCCGTATATTGTCAAGGTACGCGCCGCCCGGTGGAACGACTATACTTTAATACCGTATTTATGTAATAGAGTTGTTCAGAAACCTCAGTTTCTGAACAACTTCCGCTGAAAAACCTGTTCAAGAACCCGTGGGCTTTTGCCCACATTCAAATAGGTTCTTGAACAAGTCCAATGAACCGGGCACCCCGGTGCAACGATGATGCGCCGGCCTGGTTGGATGCCAACGTGCTTGGCGCAGTTCCTAAGGAAGCACGTTGTCCTGACTGACCTGCACGTCTATGCGCGTAGCAGATCGCGGGGCTTTGAACCCTGCGCGGGGCCGACAACCCCGCGGTGTTCCATTTCCTCGACAAGGCGGGCTGCGCGGTTGTAGCCTATCTTGAGGCGACGCTGTATGTAGCTTGCGCTCGCCTTCCCCTGCTGAATCACGATTTCCAGCGCCTTGTCGTACAAGGGATCATCCCCCTCTTCGTAAACATTCCGCGCCGTATCCTCGTCATCATCAAGAAACATTTCTTCATCAATGTAGTCCGGCTCACCCAGCGTCTTCACGTAGTCTACGACCGCTTCAACCTCCTCTTCCGAGACGAATGCGCCCTGCATCCTGACGGGGAACGGATCGACAATGCCGGAATACAACATATCGCCCCTGCCCAAAAGTTTTTCCGCACCGGGTGTATCGATGATGATACGGCTGTCCATCATGCTCGCGACCATGAACGCGATACGGCTTGGTATGTTGGACTTTATCAGACCGGTAATTACGTCAATCGAAGGCCGCTGTGTCGCAAGCACAAGGTGTATCCCTACCGCCCGACTCATCGCGGCGAGCCGGGCCACGGTAGATTCAAGTTCCTTGCCGGTTGTCGCCATCAAATCGGCAAACTCGTCGATCACGATAACGATGTACGGTATGTGTTCCGCCGCGATTTTTTTTTCTTTTATGCGCTTGTTGTACGTTTTGATGTCACGTACGCCCATCGAATCCAGGCAGGCGTAACGGCGTTCCATCTCGTAAATGCAGTACTGTAACGCCTGGAACGCGCGTTTTGGTTCGGTAATTACCGGCGTTAAAAGGTGCGGAATATCGTTGTACAGTTTAAGTTCCACAATCTTGGGATCAATCAGTATCAGACGGCACTGCGCGGGTCTGCACTGGTACAGAATCGACAGAATCATCGTATTGACACAGACCGATTTGCCTGAACCGGTAGCGCCGGCTATCAACAGGTGCGGCATCGCGGAAAGGTCTACCGTTACCGACTCGCCTGTAATATCCTTGCCCAGCACTACGGGAATTTCGGGCTTCTTTCCCCCGCGTTCAAGTTCTGTCGCGATAATTTCACGGAACGACACGATGTTACGTTTCTTGTTCGGTATCTCTATGCCGACGGCATGCTTGCCGGGTATCGGCGCGACAATACGGACGGAGGCGGCGGCGAGCCGTAGCGCGATGTTGTCCTGTAAATTAACGATTTTTGAAAGTTTTACCCCGGGTGACGGCAGTATTTCGAACATTGTTATTACCGGCCCCTTGCGGATACCTGTAACTTCAGCCTGTATATTAAATTCGCTCAGCGTTTCTTTCAGTATAGCGGCGGCTTCATAAGTGGCGCCGTCTATTATCCAGTACTTGTCGTCCGAGTATTCTTTTAGTATGCCTTCAACCGGTATGCTGTAGATTCCGTTTAAACCTGCCGGCTTGCGTTGATTCACACTGCCGTAATTTTTTTTTTCAATAAGGTGTTCGGTTTTTTCCGCGGCTTCGGCTTCCGTGCGGTCAATTATTTTTTCAAGATCAACGGCACCGCCGTATTCCCCGTTTAATTCTTCCGGTTCATACAATTCTTCGATCCCGCCGTATTCTTCCGGCGTTTCAAGGTCCCTGCCGGGGTCCCCGTCATACACAGGGGGGGTGTCGTCAGCTCCTGTATTTTCCGCCGGAGATAGTTCCGATTTAAGCGAGTCCAAATCCGTATCCAGCCTGACAAGTTTTTCGCCCACATCGTTCATGCCGGCGCCCAGGCTCTTTAATTTTTCGTTAAGTATTTCCAGGTTGGGTTCAAGATTTTCAAGCGCGATGTCTATGGCCCCGTGGTTTGCGTTTTCCAAATCCTGCAATTCTTCAAACGCTTTTGTATAAGCTTCGTGTACTACATTCAGCGTATCTCTTTCCTCAGGTACGCGGGGTCCGTGCAGCAATTTAATTTCGGCGTTGAACGGGGCTGAATGTCCGGCATTGGGCGCGACGCCGCCGCGCGGACGCCTGACAGCCGGCGCCGGAAACAGAATGTTCGACAAAGCGGCAATTACGGCGCTTTCCAGCGCCGTTAAGCACACTATAACAAAACCAAAACCTGACTTTCCTGTCAGCGAAAAAAAATATATTATTCCCGCAAAATAATTATAACTACGCAAAAAAGAAAACCCTATTGCCAGCGTCATAAAGGGAAAGATTGCGCAGTACAGAATAAATATGCGTGACGGCCTGTAGGTTTTATCGATCAGTATCAGGGCCGCGTACATCAGGTAAAGCGGAATTATAAAAGACAGTATACCGTAAGAATCAACAAAGAAATCGCCGATGAACGAATCTTTGTGCGGCGGTCCAAATAAAGATTCCGCTATCGAAAAGCCCAAAACGACCGCCAGCAGCAGCAACCCCCCGGCGCAGGCGTACAGCAGTAACCTTGTGTTGTTGATTATAGCGTCCCGTTTCCGGTTTTTATTCAAAGATTGTCCGCCGTAATTAAAAAAAGCGCCAGCCGTTTGACCGTAAATATTCCTTGGCCTCATTGCAATCCTTACCGTGTTTAAAAATGCTCCCCATTATTGGGATCAAAATACAAGCCCTTTAAATTTTCGGCAAAATATGACTATACTTTAGAAATTTCATGTGGAGGCGTACAATGAAAAAAATAGAATCCGTGCTGGTTGCCGGGGCCGGCGCGATTGGACTGATGACAGCCGGAAAACTTTCTGAAGCGATTCCGGAAAACATTCTGGTTTTGGCAGGCGGAGAACGTCTGGAGCGGTACAGACGGGACGGTTTTTTTATCAATGATAAAAAATTCACCTTCAAACTGAGCGGGGACGCCGTTCCCGAAGCGGTTGATCTTGCCATCATCGCCTCGAAGTATTACTCTTTGAACGAAGTTATGGATGATATGCGACCCTTTACCGGGCCGGATACCGTGATAATTTCGCTTTTAAACGGAATTTCCAGCGAAGAAATAATCGGCGCAAAGTACGGCAGGGAGCGGCTTCCGCTTTCGATGGTTATGGGCACGGACGCCCAGCATAAGGGGAACCGTGTAAACTATTCGCAGCTTGGCGTGATCAACTTTGGCGACGCGGAGGGGATCGCGCGTGAACGGGACGAACGTATAGCGGAATTTTTTACACGAACCGCTTACCCTTTTGAATACCACAAAACGGATATGGAGCGCGCGCTTTGGTACAAGTTTATGATAAATACGGGCGCGAATCAGGTGTCCGCCCTGTTGCGTCTGCCCTACGCCGCGTTCAAAAGAAAATCGCCGCGCCGCATACCGGAAGCGCAAGTCCTGCTTGAAAAGGCAATGCGCGAAGTTATAGCTGTCGCAAATGCCCGCGGTATAGGTTTGAACGATACCGACATTGAAAACTTTTTTGCGCTGCTGGAAGGACTCAGCGACGACGGTTTTACATCAATGTGCCAGGATGTACTCGCCGGGCGAAAAACGGAAGTAGAATTGTTCGGACCTGAAATTTGCAGGCTGGGCCGTAAATACGGCGTACCGACGCCGGTAAATGAATTGCTCGCGCTTGCGGTAAGCGCCCTTGAAAAACGGGCCTTCATGAAATACGGTTGATTAAAAAGCAAAAAAGGCGGCGCGTTTTACCGGCGCACGGGGATCACCCTTTGTACTTTTCTTCCAGCCGCCCCATCCAAAAACCGACTAACGCGCCTGTGATTAACGTAATAACGCAAATGACTGTTCCGTAACTTAAATAATTGTAATTTACAGGCACAATCATAACTGTTGAGGCCAGTACGATTCCTACAACAAAATGAAACAGCCCCGCGTAAGCCTTCCTGAACAACATATCTATAAACGCGGAAAGCGAAAAAAGGCAGGCCACGCCGCCCAAAAATATCGGCAGCAGTACAAACAGGTCTATCGTCTTGAACGCGCCCACCATAGGTTTATACATATCAAGGTATACCAGGAAATTGGAAGAGCTCAGTCCGGGGACGAGAATACCCAGCGCTATCAAAGCCCCGGAAAGAATCCATGTTACAAAATTACGCGGCATCTCCGCCTTCCAGAAATTTTCGGCCATGTAAAGCAGGAAAAACCCCAAAACGGCGCTTGCCGCAAGAATCGCATAATGTATCTTCCCCCGGCCGTTTTTCCCGGCCTCTTTCCACAGCGAGGGCAGCGTTCCGGCAATACAGCCGATGAATCCCCAAATAACCTGTACTTCATAATTTTCAAGAAAGAAAGACAGAGGCCGGGCCAGCAAAAACATTCCAAAAAGCGCGCCCAGTACCACAGGGATAAAAAACAATGCGTTCTTTACAAAATCTTTCGTTATGTGCGCTATGAACGAAATTATCCTTTCGTACAGGCCAAATACCGCCGCAAGCGCACCCCCCGAAACTCCAGGGAGTATAAAGCCCGTCCCTATTAGTGCGCCTTTCAGTAATCTTAAAATCCAGTCAATCATTTTAACCCCTGTTTCATTCTTTTGGACGACGGGAATGCCGCCCCGCAAAATCGAATATTAACACGAAGGGTCTGTCTGCTTAAACCCGTTGCGGACGGGTCCTTTTCGTGGGGTAATGCTGATTAAGCTGACGCCGCCCGCCCGCGAATCGCGAAATTGACAAGTGATACTACATGCGATACTATATGCTATGGCAAGTGTGGAAAAGATTGTCGAAAAAATGAAAAATCAGCCTAACGGAATCACTCCCCGCGAGGCGGACAAGGTTCTGGCCGCACATGGATACCGGTTTGACCGGCAGAGAAGTTCCCATTGCCAGTACATTAATCAAAGCGGGGATGTTCTCGTGGTTGTCGCCAAAAACCCGCTTAAAAAAGTGTACGTTACAGCGATTCTTGAGCGCATTAGCGGGAAATAGGAGGATCATGCTATGAATAAAAAAGATTATTTGAATCTTCCGTACCATATCGTTATTCAGCACATCACCGATGAGAGCAGTTCGTATTATTTTGCTACGGTGCGGGAATTTGAGGGGTGTATGAGTTATGGGGATACCTACGAAGAAGCCTTTCAGAATATCCAGGAAGCCATGGAGGGCTGGATCGAAACCAAACTTGAGAACGGATTTCCTGTTCCGGAGCCGATTGACGAAGGTCAGTACAGCGGCAAATTTGTGCTTCGTTTGCCTAAAACGCTCCATGCCCGACTGTCTATGGAAGCGGAAAAAGAGGGGGTATCCCTCAATCAGTATGCCCTGTATCGCCTGAGCATTTGAGGTTTACAGGCATGGCGCACGGGAACAGCCGGCTTCATGTACCCGGCGCTTTTAAAAAAACCGCTCCCGGGGATAGTCGCATGGAAATTCCCGTATGTCAAAAAGTTGGCAAGGTCTATGCGTTTATCCTGGCGCGGAACGGCGGGGCGCTTCATCGGCGTCCGGTAAAACGTCGTAAATATCCGGGTTACAATGACATTCATCACAAAATGATTTTTATAAAGAAAATTGTAAAGCAAAAACGAATTCCGCGCATAATTGTATATTATGAAAACATTAAACCTTTCCAAAAAATTGTACCTGTTGAGGGAGTACCTGTTCCCGCTGAATTGCGCCGTCTGCGGCGAGACGCTGCTTGACGAGGAGGATGCATGGATAGGACTCTGCGGGGAATGCGCCGAAAGCTTTCAGGTAGACTCCGGAAAACGCTGTTCAGCCTGTGGACGTCCGCTGATATCCGAGTTGGATATCTGCATGAGCTGCCGTAAAATCGACGGAAACGCCTACGACAGCATGACTCTTATGTACCCCTATACCGGCAGGGAACAGCAGGTTTTGAAGGCGTACAAATTCGGTAAACACCGATCCCTGGCACGTTTTTTCTCTGAAAAATTACTGTCCGCCATGAACGGTTTCCAGGCAGGAAAAGTTTTGCCTTCGGGACTACCTTGGATACCGGTACCGCCTAGGGCAGGCAAGTTAAAGGCGTCCGGATGGGATCAGGTGGAGTTGATAGCCAAAACGCTGGAAAAACTTTACCATGTTCCGGTGCGACGTTGCCTCAAACGACTCGCATCGAAAACCCAAAAAGAACTTGGAAAATCGGAACGGATGACAAACCTGAAGGGGCGCATAATCTGCTCAGGCAGCGTACCGGAAGAAGCTATCGTCTTTGACGATGTTTTTACAACAGGAGCGACGATGAACGCCTGCGCCGGGACGCTAAAAGACTCAGGGGTGAAAAAAGTTCATGGGCTGTGCCTGTTTTACAGTTAGAGCTACCCCCGCAAACAAGGCGGCGGCGCACTTTAATTTTATCGGTTTATGCGGCAAGTTGATAATGTATGACCGTGTCGGACGATCAGCCGCGTATAATTTATTCAGGCGATGAATACCTTATTCTGTACAAGCCGCCTTTTATGCACAGTGCGCCGCTTTTGCCGGACGAGGGGGGTACGCTGTCGGCCTGGTGCGCCGAACGCTTTCCGGGGTTTCTTTCAGTACGGGGAAAGAAAGCGCTGGAGGGGGGCCTGCTGCACCGGCTTGACTACGGGACGAGCGGGCTTGTTTTTGCCGCCCTTACGCAGCGGGTCATGGACGCTATGCTGGGGCAGCAGGAACGGGGCCTGTTTGTAAAAAGCTATGAGGCTGTTGTTTGTGAAAAAAGGCAGGAGCTTCCGGGTTTTCCGCCGTGCCCGGCGCGTCCTGCCATACCCGTGTACGGGTATGGCAGGACGTCCCGCTTCCGTCTGCAATCCGGTTTTCGCTATTACGGCGCGGGCCGGAAAGCGGTCCGTCCGGTACTGCCCGGCGGCGGAAACGTGAAAAAATGTACCCTTTACCAAACGGAAATTTTGGGCATGAATATGACGGAATACCCGCTTTGGCGTGTAGCCCTGCGTCTTACGCGCGGTTTCCGCCACCAGGTACGCTGCCACCTTGCCTGGCTTGGGCTTCCGATACTGGGCGATGTTCTTTACGGGAGCGAAGCAGGCGGCGCCCCCTTAGCTTTGCGGGCGGTGGGTCTCAGTTTTTTTGATCCGTTAAGCGGCGCTCCCGTGCGTCCGCGTCTCCCCCGCCAAGGATGGGGGGGGGGGGGGATCGCGGCCTTAGTGCCAGATGAGCCAGAGGAATAGGGATGCGGCCGCCGTTGTGATCAGGGTGAACGGGCCGCCGATTTTAAGCCAGCCCGGGAAATTCAGGTTTACGCCTTCTTTTTTTAAGATACCGATGGCAACTATGTTGGCTGACGCGCCGAAGGGGGTCAGGTTGCCGCCGAGGCATGAGCCTATCAGCAGCGCGAACATGTACAGTTCCGGCGCCATGCCCATGCCTGTAGCAAGCGTCCTTGCTACAGGCAGCATCGCTATGATGTACGGCACATTGTCAACAAAGCCGGAAATTACGATAGATACGGCAATGATTATTACAAAACCGGCCAAACGGCTGCCGCCCACCACGCCGTTCAGAAAACCGGCAAAATCTGTCAGTAAACCGGTATCTGAAAGCGCCCCTATCACTACAAAAATACCGATCAGAAACAGTATGGTTTCCCAGTCGAGTCCGAAAACCAGTTTTTTTGCCGCCGCCCCGCCCTCTTTGCGGATAAAGGCGTACCAAAGAATACCCGCGACTCCAAGCGTCATAACAAAAAGTCCGGCAGCCGGCGTTACGCCGGAATTGAATATGAACGAACAGGCCGCGAGACCGACTATCATCATTATAAGCAGAACGGACGGCACAGCCGATACTATGCGCCCCTTGTCAACTAAAATTTTTTGTTGCCCGTCTTTCAGAAAAATAATGTAAAAAAACACCGCTCCCGCCAACATTCCCGCCTGTATGACAAAAAATATTGAAGGCCTCCCGTAAATAAAAAAGAAATCGTTAAACCCGTAATCCGCATAGCCGGCGAAAATCATCGACGGGGGATCGCCTACCAGCGTGGCGGTACCCTGCAAGTTTGACATAGCGGCGAGGCCGGTCATAAAAAAGGCAGGGTTTACGTTTATTTTTTTTGAAAGGGCAAGGGCGATTGGCGCCATAACCAAAACGGTCGCAACATTTTCCACAAAGGCGCTTATCAGGCCGGTTATGATGAGTATAACGACAATCGCTACCCCCGCGTTGGGTGAAGCGTTAATAATGTTATCGGCGATACTGGCCGGAACACGGGAATAGATAAACAGTTCGGCAATCACCAGGCTGCCTGTGTATATCAGTAAAATGTTCCAGTTTATATGCCTGGTAAGCGCTTCCTTCGGGCTTGCGGCCCCCAACAGTACGACAAGGACGGCGGCGACGA
Source organism: Spirochaetaceae bacterium (assembly GCA_031278295.1). Classification (GTDB taxonomy): domain Bacteria; phylum Spirochaetota; class Spirochaetia; order Treponematales; family Breznakiellaceae; genus JAIRMY01. The sequence goes on from JAITKQ010000017.1 coordinate 13,117, forward strand.
TCGTTATATACGCTTTCTTACGCGGAAAAATTATTACCGCGGTGTACATGGCGCAGACTATAGCAAGTGTTATCCAGGGTGACAGCAATTCTAATTACCTGTTTTACCGTAAATCTTCGCCAAAGTTCTGCCTGCGTGGTTGCGGACCGGTTTTGCATACGAAGGATTCATCGAAATACCCAGCAAAGTGCTGTAAATCCAGGGGTTCTTTGCTTCAGTATTCTCCGTGAACGCCAGGCAGGAATCTATTACGGAAATAGCCAGCACATTGTTGGGCATTTTGTTGTCATAATTCCTGAAAACATAAAGTATTATGTCCAGTGTATAACTATTTTCGTCAAAGCCTTGTTTTGTCAGGGAACGAATCGCCTCGGCAGTAACGGAAGGTTCATTTTCAACCAGCAACACACGTGTCAAGGTATTGACCGCGTCCTGACCTTTTAAATCACCAAGGTATTCAACCGCCTTCATGCGTATATCCGGGAAGTTATTCGCCGTATGTCCTTCAGCCCGTATTTTGTTCAGGATGCCTTCAAGCGCCATGTAGGACAGTATCTCCTGAACATCACCGGGGGGATTCCCTTTGTCCATCATTTGCCTGATGTATCCAAGCGCGGCAAGCTTGGTTTGACGGTCGGCGGACCTTGCCTGTTCGCTGATGATCATGATCTCAACGGATTTTTTCAGGTACGACTCCTCTATGGATAAATCCTGCGCAACGGCGGTAACGGCCGTAACGACGCAGAAAACGACAACCAATATTTTATTATTCCAAAGTAAGTACATATATTATTCTCCTATACAACAACTATAATCAGCGCGTAAAATTAGGCATAACAATTTTCCAGCTATCTTGCGTTTTCTCAAGATCGTATATAATGACCCGATTCCCGTTTTCGATGCTTATGGCCTTTATCCTGGTTTCACTTACGAATTCAATCTCGTCTACCCTGTCATTTGAACGTGACGGTACAACAACATGCATAAAGTAATCGTAAGCATTTGACAGAACTATTTTTCTTGCCACAAGTGTCCCGGATTTGGAAAGTTCCTGTAAATAGTACGGGGAGTTTATATATTGATAGTAATCCGTATCAAGATATTGCGTCCAGGCAGAATAGCGCCTGTGCTTTATTATGGAGTTCAAACCCTGTATAAAATGAAATATGGCTTGTTTGGTATTTTCATAAACTTCCGGCGTAACCGAGTCCGGATCAAATTCCACAGGTTCCGCCTGAACAACGGCTTCAACATCCATTTGGCGTTCTGCCTCAACACCCGATTGGTGTCCTGTCTCAACATCCACATACCGTGTTTCGGGAACCGTACACGAAACGGCAATAATCATAACCGCAAACAACGCGGTACTTAATTTATACCTCCTCATGATAGAAATATAACACCCCCAAAAAACCGGGTCAACAAACAGCGACACCAGGTTATTCTTAAAATCGGCGAATTTGCTTTAAAACTGAATTACCGGTTTAGCATTTAACGAAGTATACGTATCTTGGCAAATTCGGGCGCTTCCGGTAATTCCGGCGTATCAAAAATAGCGGCCAAAACAGGCAAAAAGGGCCGCGAATTATACGAATAATGCCTATTCGTTAAGACCAATTCGTGAAATTTGACATTAACTCGCGGGATGGCAGTATCCCGTCGAAGTTGTCCGTATTAAAAAATGGACAATAATCAGGATAAAACCGGTAAAACCACCATTTTTGTGTTTTTTTTGTGTAAAAAAATCCCACACTTTGAATTCCCGGGGCTTCGTGCGCGGCTGTACAAACCCCCGGAAACAAGGTATGCTTGGGGTAGAGGTTGTTTATGGAAAATACACAAGTTGTACCGGAATGGAAAGCCGCGGCTGACGAGATTTGGGCCATGATGAGAGAAACCGACAGGCGGATGGACAAACGGATGGAAGAAACAGACAAACGGATGAAGGAAACCGACAGGCAGATGAAAGAGACCGACAGGCGGATAGAGAAGAGCGTCAAAGAAATGGAAGCCCTGAAAAAAACCGTTGAACGGGTAACCGTGAATGTCGGCGGAT